>NZ_JBSXNQ010000052.1:0-54314 GCF_056857715.1 Marinobacter sp. L-13 | reverse complement strand
CCTGCCAGTCCGATAGCGTCTGTTGCCAGAACTGATGTAAATCAGGGGTGGTCATCGGATTCCTCCTTCATTTGAAAGCAGGAATCAGTGTGGCGAAATTCAGTTGCCAGCCACAGGTGCGGATTTATTGGCGCTTACAGTTGTTTGGTTGAAAACGCCTCGACCGCGATGTACCACGGGGTTTTCTGGGTCCTTTGCGGCTTGAACCGAGATTGATTGCTGTCAGGTTTCAGCACCTGGATAAGTGTCTGCACTGAGCGGATAGATTAACGCCTCAGAGATCCCTAATGTTTTTAAAACGCCTCAGTTTCCTCTTGCACTGTTAACGTCGCGGCTTGCCTGGCAGGAAATATTAACGCTACCCGGAATACCTATGACGGCCGGATTTGCTCTCTTTATTAAGCTGATTCCGCTCTACGTAACGGTTGCTCTGGGCTGGATTGCGGGCCGCTATCTGGAGGCCAGCAGCCGAAACATAGCGGGCATCATGCTTTACATCGTGACCCCATCGGTCGTTTTTTCCGGTGTGATGGCCGCGCCGCTTTCAACAGAAGTTATCCTGTTGCCCTTTCTCATTTTTGCGATTGCATCTGTACTAGGTATTGTCCAGATGAAAGTAGCAAGTAAGTTTCTCAATGATGGCAGTGCCAACATCATCCCTTTGTGTGTCGGTTCAGGAAACAACGGATACTTTGGAGTGCCGGTAGCGCTACTACTTTTTGGAAAAGAGGGGCTGGGGCTGTACATCATGTGCATGCTCGGAACAACGCTTTTCGAAAACTCGGTGGGTTTTTATCTCGCCGCACGAGGTCAGTTCGGAATTAAAGACGCCCTTTTCCGGGTTCTGAGGCTCCCAGCCGTGTATGCCTTTATTGCCGCTATGGCGATGAATCTTTCTGGGGTCGACATTCCAGAAATTTTCGTTCCGCTTTTCGATAATTTCAGAGGAGCTCACAGTGTTCTGGGCATGATGATTATCGGTATGAGCATCATCAGTTTCCGTGGATTGGCAGGCAACATTCGTTTTACGGCAATGGCCTTTTTTGGAAAGTTCGTGATCTGGCCCTTGGTTGCGATTGGCTTCTGGTGGCTGGATGCAACATTCCTGGATATATACGACTCAGCTGCCCACAAAGCGATTTTCCTGATCTCAATCACGCCAATACCTGCGAATGCTGTTGTTATCGCCACCTTGATGGATGTGTCACCGAGCCAAGCAGCTGGAACGGTTCTACTGACTACAATTTTTGCCCTTGCTTTTATACCGATCATGATTTCTCTAGCATTCTGACCGCTTCGATTTTTAATTCCTCGCAGTATCCGCTCTCAGTTCATTGCCAGCACCTGCAGATTTGCGTTCGGCGCAACGCCATCAGGCGTTTGCTTTATCGGGGGCTTGCCAATGAGAGAAGGGCGTTTGATTGGTTGTTGATTGATCATGCCGTTTTCTTTAAAGTGAATGAATTAATAATAAGTAAATGAGGCAGCTGATGTTTAGTCAACAACTTGCAGGCGAAACAATCCTCCATGGGGCACACCCGGAAGAAGTGTCATCCTTCGTCAATAAGCATATCGGACATCATAGACTCGAAATGGTCGGTGGGCAGGAACAAAAGTCACGTCTAAGTTTCAGGGAGTTTGCCGGATTTGGTTTGTCTCAAATTAGCTACGGAAATTGCGTCCGGGTAAAAAGTCCTGAACTGGAATCCATTTACCACCTGCAAATCGTCACCAAAGGGGAGTGTGTCTGGCACCAGGCTGGCGAACGGATGAAAGTTCGCAGTGGCCAGGGCCTTATGGTGAACCCCTATGAGAAAATTGATCTCGAATATTCAGAAGATTGCGAAAAGTTAATCATCAAAGTTCCTGAGTTAGCATTGATCAACGCCCGGGAGGTGTCTCTTCGGCGGTTGCCAGAAAATGGTATTCGTTTTGATCGGATTCCCGTCGATCTCAAATTATGTCCGGCACTCATCAAAATTATTGAAGCCGTTTTTTCGGAGCTTGATGATGCTGAGGATGAGGAAATAAGCGCAGTCGGAGCGCCTTACCGGGACATCATACTCAAGAAGCTGCTGAAAGCTTTTCCGAGTAACTGGTCAATTGAAGAGGGCGAAACTGCTCATACGCCCATGCTGGGTAAGATGCTGAGGCACATAGAACAGAACGTGCATCGCAATATTGATATCGAAGAACTCTCCAGCGTCTCTAATATGAGTGTTCGATCCATCTACAATGCCTTTTCAAAAGCCTTCGCAACGACTCCGAAGTGTTACATTAAGCAGTTGAAATTGCAGAAGTTGCGGGAAGATCTCATACAGGGAAAATGCCGCAATGTTACCGAGATCGCGCTGGACTATGGCTTTAGCCACTTGGGCCGGTTTTCGTCGGATTATCGAAAATCCTTCGGCGAATTGCCCTCTGAAACCCTGCGAATGGCCGGTTAGGCCCGGCCATTGCCTTCTCGTTGTTGCCCGCAAATCTGGCGAGTGACCCGTTTACTGCACTCCAAGACCTTTTCGAACAGAAATGAGCCTTCGCTAATATCTGTGTCCCTATCAAGACCCAACAGTGTGATGACGGTGACAATGCTGCCGTTAATATCGAACACGGGACAGCTAAGCACATTGATTTCGGGAAGGTAATCGCTGAAAAACGCGCAGTAGTTATCCCGTTTGATGGTGTCCAGATGAAGTTGCAGTTCGTCTCGGGTGACGGGCTTGCCCCGATGTTTTGGGAGTGACTTGGAGTTCTCGTAGTGCTGGTCTATCAACTCCTTGCGTCGTTTGTCTGGTAAGTGGGCCAGGTAAATCCTTCCTGACGCAGAGTTCAGTGGCGATAACTCCGCGCCCAACCTCACGTTGACCGAGATTGGCTGGCTTGAATCCAACCACTTGATGATCAATGGGCCGTTACCATTCCATACAGTCACGGAAACCGTTTTGTCTGTTTCTTCATTAAGCCGATCAACAGCCGCATAACTCAATTGAATGGGGTTAATGCGCCGGAGCGCAGAAATACCGAGAGTCAGGCTGGAGTTGCCGAGAGTATACTGGGTCTGATTCACCTGATTGATATAGCCCTCTCTCAGCAAACTGACGAGGTACTTGTGAGCGCGGCTAGGCGAAAGGTCCAGAGCGCCCGAAAGTTCCTTCAGAGTCGGGGGTCTGGATGCTACGGATATGTAGTTGAGTATATGTAATCCAATTTCCAGCGAACCGATTCCTTGTCGCTTTGTGGTCTCTTCTGCCATTGACGTTACCGTTTTCGAATGACTGGTTCTGCCGTGTGCCAGTGGAAAACAGGCGCCCTGGGGAACGAGGACGCCCGCCTTTCCGGTTTCTTTCAAAGTACCAATTCTGAAGGTCTGGATCAGAACTTGTATTTGGCCATTACCTCAACCTGCTGGCCCTCCGGTAGAAGTGGGCCGAAGGCGAGGTTGTATTTGCGCCACTCTATCCCGGCTTCCAGATCCCGCGTAATGTTGTGGATCAAGTTGACGCGGTGGGCCTCGTAGTTGGTGTCGGCGTTATCGTCCACTTCAACGGCTGTGTAGGCTACATTGGCTCGCCAATCGCTGTTTATGACGTAGCGGAATCCGACGTCGACGCCTGCCTGGCTTACAGCATCGCCGTTTTCTACATCGGGGGATGACAGGCTGTTGTTCACGCCTACACCGGTGAACGCTCCAAGTCCTTCGCCGTAGTGGGCGTTTAAGTTAATGCTGTGCGGCCCGATCATGAACTTTGATCCAATGGCACCGCCACCCACGAAGTCGCCGTTTTCAACTTCGCGACCGGATGCGGTGAGGATAACACGGTGACCGCCGTCGAAGTTCAGGTTGTAGTTGACGGCCAGATCGGGGGTGTCTGCGTCGTTGTTTACTGGATCCTGTGCGGTAAAACGGAATCCGGCCACCTCATGGCTAATCAGGTTGGTGCGGAAGTTCAACCCGCCCAAGGTGCCGCGTGGCCCACCGAGAAAATCCAGGTAGTCGTGGTATGCAACGGCCCAGAATTGGCCGGTCCATGTTTGACCTACGGTGGTCTGGTCAACCTTGATGAACGCGTGGCGAAGACGCAGGTCGTTGTTCTCCCCAGGATAGGTTCCGCCGTAAAAGTCGCCTTCCACAAAACCGACAATGGTATGGCCTTCCTTCTGGGTCACCGTCTTGAGGTTCACGCGAGACTGGTTTGAGCGACCGAAGATGCGCGAGTCCCCATCATCGACCTTTTCATAGATGGCTTCGGCTTTGAAATAACCACCGATGCTAAATTTGGTGTCGTTGAACTCGCCGAGTTCGAGAGCATGAGCGGAAGGTGTTGCGCTGAGACCGGAAGCGATCGCCAGCGCTAGCAGTGAGTTACGATAGTTCATTTGCCTTCTCCTTGTTGTTTGGCACTTGAACTATCGGTTATTACGGCGGGGTCAAATATCCGGTTAATGAACATCCCTATCCGTTTTCTGTAAATTTACACACTGAGTGCCGTTTCGACTTTTTCTAGGTTCTGGTCCAGCTCCTCAGAGCTGCCGTCGAAATGAACTTTTCCTTTTACAATAACGACATGACGGTCACAGAGCCTCTTCAGGGCCTTGATGTTCTTGTCCACGATCAATGTAGAAATGCCGGACTCGCGAATGGTTGCGATAACCTTCCATATGTCCTCTCGGATCAGCGGTGCAAGGCCCTCGGTGGCTTCGTCAAGAATCATCAGTCTCGGATTGGTGACCAGCGCCCGTCCGATCGCCAGCATCTGCTGCTCACCCCCAGAGAGTTCCGTTCCTAAATTAGACAAGCGCTCCTGAAGGCGAGGGAAAGTCGACATAACTCGGTCGAAGTCCCAGCCGGATTTTCCATTGCTGTCCGGGCGTGCGGCCATTTGTAAGTGTTCTTTCACCGTAAGGTTGTGGAACATGCCCCGGCCCTCGGGAACGTAGGCAATGTCCCTTCTCATCCGCTTCCATGTCGGCAGGTTACTAATGTCCTGTCCGTCAAAGTAAACATGACCACTGCGGGGTGGCACGATGCCAAGAATGGACTTAAGCGTGGTGGTCTTGCCCATGCCATTGCGTCCCATCAAGCTCATGGATTGCCCTTTCTCAAGTTTAAAGGACAGGTCGTGGAGGATGTGGCTGCGGCCATAAAGTGTATTGAGATTCTTAACTGCTAGAAGGCTGTTGCTCATGCCGCTTCCTCCTCGTCTTCCTTGCCCAGGTAGGCTTCTTTCACCCGGGGCTCGTTGCGAACTTCATCCACGGTGCCAGTAATCAGGTGGGTGCCGTTATCCAGCACGGTTAATTGGTCGGACAGCTCAAAAATTGCGTCCATGTCGTGCTCTACCAGCACAATGCAGTAGGTCTGTTTGAGCTCGTTCAGCAGCGCGATAATGCGCTGAGATTCTTCGTGGCCCATGCCAGCCATGGGCTCATCCAGAAGGAGGATGCACGGATCGGTTGCCAGCACCATGGCCAGTTCGAGCTGGCGCTGCTCTCCGTATGAAATTTCCGCCGCAACGGTTTGGATGCGGCTTTCGAGCCCCACCTGACATAAAGCCTTTTCAGCGGCTTCCTGAACAAGCTTGTTGGAATGACGCGACGCGAACAAATTGAAGCTACCCGCAAATCGGCGCTGAGCCGCCACCGCGCAGTTTTCCAGGCAGGTGACATCGGCGTAGATGTTGGTTTTCTGGAAGCTGCGGCCGATGCCCCGGCGCACGAATTTCCACGGCTTCATGCCTTCAATCTGCTCGCCCTTGTGGAAGATACATCCGCTGGTTGGCTGCAGGGTGCCGCACAGCATATTCAACAGCGTGCTCTTGCCGGCGCCGTTCGGGCCGACCACGCCGTGCAGTTGTCGATCATGAAACTGCAGGGAAATGTCGTTGAGTGCCTTGATCCCGCCCCAGTGTTTACTGAGGGATTCGGTTTCCAGAATGATGTCGTTGGCCATGATTATTTCTCCAGCAGCTTTTCAAGGTATCCGGCCAGGCCTTTGCGCAGCAGCAGGACCATCAGGATGATGGCGCCGCCCATGAACAGCATCCAGTCTTCGCTCATGTGCTCGAAGAAATACTGCAGACCTTCATAGGTTATGGTGCCGATAATGGCGCCGTAGATCGTGCCCATCCCGCCGAGGATGGACATCACCAGCGCTGTTCCAGACATTTCCCAGGTCATGAATTGCGGGTTTACATAGCCGTACTGCAGGGCAAACAGCAAACCGGCGTAGGCCGCCAGGGTGCTGCCAATGACGTAGCTGATCAGGCGGAAGGCAAAGATGTTGTAGCCCAGCGCCGCGGTACGTTCCGGGTTCAGGCGGCTGGCTTCGACGATGCGGCCAAAGCGCGAACGCAGGATGATCTTGATGGCCAACAGGGTGACCAGCACCGCCAGCAATGCCAGGTAATAGAAGTGGGTGGGGTTGTCCAGGTTCAGGAAGCTCAGTCCGAAGATACTGGTTTCTGGCTTCATGAAGATAAACAGACCGTCGTTGCCGCCGAACTCCAGGGAATCGAAGAAGTAGTAATAGGCCATCTGCGAGATGGCCAGGGTGATCATGATGAAGTAGATTCCGGAGGTGCGTAGCACCACCGCACCGATCACCAGCGCAATCAGGGCATTAAGCCCCATAATGTAAAAGGCGTAGATCCAGAAATTGACTGCCTCATACTCCGGCGTGAGGATCACGAATAAATAGCCGCCAAGGCCATAGAACAGGGCGTGACCCAAGGTGACCAGGCCAACTCGCCCAACCAGGAAGTCCAGAGACATTACAAACACCGCCAAAATCAGGATGGTGGTGGCTTTGCCCACGAAGAAGGAGTTCTCCTCCAGGAAAAGGGGAATACAGAGGGCGATGACAAAGAAGATCGCCAGGAAAATCCGTTCGGTGCGTTTTTCGAAAATCATGTTCGGCTCCCGCTTACTTGGCGAACAGGCCCTGGGGCTTCACCAGCAGCACCAGGATCATAAAGATGTAGATAATCATGTTGGACATGGTCGGTATTAGAACCGCAGCAAAAGTGCTGATAACACCGACCAGCAGGGCTCCCACGAAGGCGCCCTTAATCGAGCCCATGCCTCCTATGACCACTACGACAAAGCAGGTGATCAATACACTTTCGCCCATGCCGGGAACGATGGAGCGCATTGGTGCGGCAATAATGCCCGAAACGGCTGCAAGCATGACTCCGATGGCAAACACGATGGTATAGAGGCTTTTGATGTTGACTCCGAGAGCTTCTACCATTTCTCGGTTAGATTCGCCGGCGCGAATCAACATGCCCAGCCGGGTTTTGCTCACCACGAAGTACAGGGCAGCGGCGATGGCTATGCAGACCATTGCAGCGAAGATGCGATACACCGGATAGCTTGAGTTGTCGGTAAAAGGCACCGAACCGCTCAGTGCTTCCGGAACGGCAACACCATAGGGATCATTGCCCCAGAGAATGCTTTGCAAAGCGTTGAACACGAAGATCATGCCTATGGTCAGCAGTACCTGGTCCAGGTGATTGCGGTTATAGAGTCGCTGGATCAATACCCGCTCGATGAGTATGCCCAGGCCAAGCGCGATCACTGCCGACAGAATGGCCGATACCGTAAAGCTGCCGGTCACAGCGACGAAGTACCACACCAGATAGGCGCCGACCATGTACATGGAACCATGGGCCAAGTTAAGGATGCCCATGACGCCGAACACTAGGGTCAGGCCGGAAGCGATCAGGAAAAGAAGCAACCCATACTGGATGCCATTAATAAGTTGCACGAAGAAAAGTTCGGTAGACATAGTAATACCCAACGGTTTTACGGATAAGTCAATTCAGGTATGGGCAGGGAGCTTCAGGTAAGCCCCCGGCTCTTGCCGGGGGGTAACAGAGCCCGTGCTCAGAGTTTGCAGCCACGGGCGGGATCTTCCAGCGCTTCGGCGGCGATACTCTGCACCACGTTCACGCCATCTTTCACTTCCCGCAGGTAGATGTTCTGAATCGGGTTATGTGCCTTGGAGAAGGTGAATTCCCCACGCGGGCTGTCGATGGTCAACTTTTCCATGGTGCTGATCACCGCCTGCTTGTCTGAAATATCACCTTCAAGCTGGTCGATGGTGTTGGCGATGGCCTGCCCTGCGTCATACCCCTGAACGGCGTAGATATCCGGGTAGTGGCCATACTCGGTGTTGAAGGCTTCCCGGAACTCCCGGTTCTTCGGAACGTCCAACTGTTCTGCGTAGTGCAGCCCAGTCATCACGCCTTCGGCAGCATCACCTTGTGCCTGCAGTGTACCTTCGGTGAGGAAGCCGGACCCCATCAGCGGAATCTTGCCGCGCAGGCCCATGGCGTCGTAATCCTTCACAAACTTGATGGCGCCACCACCGGCGAAGAATGTGAACACCGCATCAGGATTCTCGTCAGCTATGTCGCTGACGTGGGACTGGAAATTGGTGGACGGGAAAGGCAGCAGTACCTTCTCGACAATCTCACCCCCACCGGCGGTGAAGGACTCTTCGAAGGCGTCGAGACTCTCGCGGCCCATGCCGTAGTTCCAACTGATCGCATAAACCTTCTTGTAGCCTTTTTCAAGCGCCACTTCGCCCATGGGGTAGGACGGCTGCCAGGATGAGAAGGAAGTGCGGAATACGTTGGGAGAGCAAAGAGGACCGGTCGCCGCGGCAGAACCCGCGTTGGGGATAATCATAATGGTATCTTTACCGCGCAGCATCTTGATCATGCCCATGGCAACGCCGGAATGAACCGGACCAATCACGAAATCTGCTTCGTGCTGGTTCAACAGCGAAGATGCTAGCTCCGGAGCGCGTGAGGGCTTGGCTTCAGTATCAAGCTCGATGAACTCAACTTTTGATCCGTGAAGTTTTTCGGCATGCTCTTTCAGAGCGAGCTTCAGGCCATCTCGGCCGGCTTCACCAAGTTGTGCGTAAATGCCGCTGAACGGAAGCATGACACCGATCTTTACCGGGTCACCAGCGGCCGCTAGGGCAGAGGTTGAGAGCCCGGCGGTAAGGGTGGTTGCCAGTACAGCACCGGCAAGCGTTTTGATCTTGCTCATTTCAACACCTCAGATTGTTGTTGTGGGTTCTGTCATTAGAGGCGTGTGGGGGCTGCAGAGATATCCGTTTTCTGCATAGGCGTGTCCGGTTATTGCAGAGGTATTGCGAGACCTTTCAAATTCAGTAGCTTGGTCGATAAAAAAGCCTGAAGAACCGGGCGTTCTTCAGGCAAGGGCAGATCGTTCCCAACGGGAACCGACGCTCAACAAGAAATGACAGGCGAGCTCATGGTTCAAAAAGGATACTGCATACCCTCTTCCATCACGCTCACCCATTGGCTGGTGGTGAATTCTTCAATGTTGGCTGGACCACCAAAGCGGCCGCTGTTACCCGAGCTGCCCATGCCGCCAAAGGGTACCTGGAACTCGTTGTTTACAGTTTGATCGTTGATATGAATCATCCCAACCTGGATTTGATTGGCAATCTTCAGTGCTCGTTCTGTCGAGCCTGAATGAATCGCTGCAGCCAAACCATAGGGAGACTCATTGACCAGATCACGAGCTTCTGAATCCGAGTCGAAGGTCATCACTGGTGCTACAGGCCCGAAGACTTCCTCGGAAAAGACTGGCATGTCCGAGGTGACGTCGGCTATAACTGTGGGCTCATAGTAGTTGTCATTACGTCTGCCGCCGACGACGATGCGTGCGCCCATTTCGACAGAGCGGTTGACGATACCCTCTACCCGCTTTGCCTGAACCTCGTTGATCAGTGGACCTATATGAACCTGTTCTTGCGCAGGGTTTCCGCAGGCAAGGTTTCCGGCGCGAGCGGCCAGGCGAGCAATATAAGCGTCTGCCACCGAACTTTGGACGAGGTGTCGACCGGTCTGCATACAGATTTGCCCCTGATGCAGAAAAGAGCCCCAGGCACCACACGAACTTGCAATGTCCAGGTCGGCGTCTTCGAGAACCACCTGTGCGTTGTTTCCACCTAGCTCCAGCGAGGCTTTCTTAAGCATCCGACCACAGATCTCGCCAATCTTTTTCCCAACCGCGGTGGAACCGGTAAAAGAGATCATTTTGACCAGCGGATGTTCAACGAGAGCCTGGCCTACATCAGGGCCGCCCGGCAGAACATGAAACACCCCTTCGGGCAGTCCGGCGTCTTCGAGAATTTGAGCCATCAGTGCACCGCCACAAATACTGCTTTTGGGATCCGGCTTGAGTATCACACAGTTACCCATGGCCAGGGCCGGAAACACGGAACGCATTGAAAGAAGGATGGGAAAGTTCCAGGGTGCGATAACACCTACGGTACCAAGTGGTACCCGCTTCCAATAATTCCGCTTTCCGGGAATGCTTGACGGGAATATCTCGCCATTGGGCTGCATTGGCATGGCTGCAGCCATCTGAGCCTGTTCGTAGGTAGCCTGTAACTCCCAATCTGCTTTTGGACCGATTGAGCCGCACTCGCGGGTATTCCATCCGTTGATTTCTTCCGCGCGCTCCTTGAGGAGGGCTGCGGCCCTGCGCAGGATCTCGGCTTTCTGATCAAAGGGGACTGCCATCCACTTTTTCTGGGCGTCTTTGGCGATGATGGCGGCCCGGTCAACGTCAAGAGGCGTCGCCGCTTTCAGTTGTGTGATCACCTCCCCGGTCGCTGGTTCCATTATATCGACCTGCTCACCGTCGCCATTTTGCCATGAGCCCAGGAAAAGGTTCTGTTGCCAAACAGGGTTTACTGGCACATCCATGGTATTTTCTCCTCAATGCTTTCGACTGTAATCAGGTGTGCGCCCGGTTGATCTGGTCGCTTATATAGTGGGCCAGCGCGTAAACTGTTTCCGAGGGGTTGTAACCGATCGATGTCGGCAGCAGGCTCGCATCCACGATGTAAAGGTTCTTGATCTCATGGGTTTCGCCCGTGGGAGAAACCACTGTGGATTTCGGGTCTGCCCCCATACGGCAGGTACCCTGGGGGTGAAACGAGGTGTAGCGATAGCGGGCGGGCTCATTGTCGAGCCCATCGATGACAGCATCAATCTGATCTTCACTGTCGATGGTCAGCTTGTGGGATGTCGGAATGAACAGTTGCTTCGCACCGGCGGCAAAAAGTACCCGAGCATTGGTCTTTAGGCCGTTCTTCATGATTTCGAAATCGCCGTCGTCGACGAAGTATTTGATCTCTTTCACGCCGTCTTTCCAGTTTACCTCGCCCACGTTTTGATCGTGGATGAGGGTGATTAGGCGAACTGTGTTGCGATATTTCGACATGTAGGACATGTACGGCTTACCAGTGCCTGGCTCGGCCTGAAAACTGGCCTCCACGGGTTCCTGGATAGCATCGAGCAGCAAGTAGCTTCCATCCCCAGGCATTACATGTTTATCCATGTATAGGGAATGGGTGGCACCGTAGAAGTTATCAACGTTCTCCTCGAACATGCCGGTCACAGACATGGTTGGATGGCAGGCGAAGTTCTTGCCCACCTGGCCATTGCTGTTGGCTAGTTTGCTTTTCTGAAGCAGGATTGGCATTTGGATCGGTCCAGCCGCGCCGACGACGATCGGAGCGTTGACCTTGAGCCTGCTCTTTACCGTTTTGCTCTGCTGGTCAACAATTTCGGCCAATACGCCAGTGGCTTTGCCATTTTCTGCGAGGATCTGTGTGGCCCGCGTGTCAGAATAGATGGTCGCACCATAGGCCACGGCCCAGGGCAGGTAGGTGACCATCATGGATTGTTTACGGTCGGATTTGCAGCCAGCGAAGCAGAAACCAGTCATAGCACAATTGCGAATATTGCGTTTGGCATTACCTTCGGGAAGGTTCAGCTTTTTCATGCCGCCTCTGAGCAGTTGGGCGCCTGGACTGGTCTCAAAGGACTTGTTCGGTGCAATGCCGAGATTTTCTTCGACTTTCTCAAAGTAGGGCAGCATGACTTTCGGTGTGAGATTGGTCAGCCCGAACTCCTTCCCCCATCGGTCGAGATAGTAATCCGGGGTTCGAAAACACAGGGCAGCATTTACGACTGTGGACCCACCAACGCAGGCACCCTGCAAGATTGAGATGTCACCGGCGGAGTTGGACTGACCGCCGTGGTCGGCATAAAGCTGATCCATGGAAACGGCCAACATTTCTGAAAATTGTTCAGATGGCACATAAGGGCCGGCTTCCAAAACCACCACTTTTTTTCCGGCTTTGGCCAACTCATAAGCTGCAATGGCTCCGCCGGCACCTGATCCAATTACGACAGCATCGGCGTTGAGCTCAATGTTGTCGCTGGTCACGTCTGACGCTTGGGTTACCTGCAAACCGTGGGCAGGTATTGTTTTAGCTTCGATTGTTTCTTGCATGATCTACTCCTGCCGCTCAGCTTTTTGGTAAGGGTGCATTGCCCAGAGACACCAGGTTCCATTTTTCAGTCACCGGTCCGCCGTAGCCGAGAGGCTCCCAGGTCGGGGGATTCGCCCAATAGGCCAGCCCGATCAGCTTTTTCAGGCCCATAGCAAGTGCTCTTTGCGGTACTTCGTCGGAATTGGCCCAAGTGTCACAGAATGCTGCGGCTTGCTTGTCGGACAGTTCCACAAAAGGTTTGCCATAAAAGGTCTTAGGTCCGTCATTAAAGTAGGCGATACCACCTTTCAGGCCTTCGAGAATGTGGGGTGCCATAGTCGCCATAAGTGCGGCGTCCAATGTCTGCATGACCGGGATTTCACTTGCCGGAACTAGACCGGTTCCCTCGCTCGCCAGCTGAACCTGCATCAGGCGATTCATCACGTGGTATTCGCTGGCGGACATAACATTTATGCCTTCTGGGATTGAGGCGAAAGCGTGCGCTGCCCCCAGAAGTCCGGTGCCGACTGTCGCAGCAACCGCAAGGCCGCTTGCCGCTTTCAGAAAGCTTCGGCGGCTTAGGCCATTGATCTGGTCGATGGCTTCTTTTGTTTGATCGCTCATCTGACTCATGGTGTTCTCCGAATTATTGCCTGTGTTCGAAAGGCATGTTCATGTTCTTGGGGGTCAGAATACCTTCAATATTCTCAGATTTACGCGGGTATCTTCTTTGAATCCGTTTTCCACGTCGATGTCCTGGCCAGCCTGAAATTGCAGTTGCACAGTCGGATCAACAAAAGTTGCGTAGGTTGCCTGCCAGCGATTGGTGTTCACCCTGTCGTCCTGCTTTTGGCCGCCAACAGTGGTTTCACCCCCAAACGAATGGTAGTAAGAAAGTGCCACGTGGCTTTGCTTGGACAAGAGGTAACGAAGATGGCTCTGCAGGCTCTGCGCATCTTCCTGTTCGCGTTTGAAGCCGAGGAAGTCGTCGTTGTCGCCGTATACTGAATACTCTGCGATCAGGTCCAGCACTACACTGGAGCTTAAATGTTTCACGTAGGCAGCTTGAAAAATTCCCTTCCAACGATTCTCGCCAATATTTACTGGACCTTTGGCCTCATCGTATTGGCCGACCGGCACGGATGCGAAAGCGGACAGACCAACCCATTGCTGATCATCGGGGTTGTTGAGAACCCAAGCAGTTGCGCCGATGATCGGGTCACCGATACCACTTTCTGAGGTCGGCTGAAGCGGACCGAAGGGCTCTGTCAGTTCCACCTTTCCGAAAGGAACGATGATCTGGGGATCAACAATAATGCCACCAATGTCCATGTAGTGGACGAAGCGTGCCAATCCTATAGTGGTGTCCAGTCCAGCCTCGGCGGGGACTTTGTTGCCATCGGCGTAAGCTGCGTCGCGGGTGGCATATTGGCCGTATAGAATCCCAAGGTTTACACCTGCTGGCAGCGGTGTGTAGTCGCCGGGGTCAGTGGCAATTTCGGCAGCTTGGGTTGGAACCGAGAAAATGCTCATGGCCAGTATCAGGGTTGAGCCCAAAGCAAGTGATTTTGATGGTGTGTACTTCGAGGTCGATCGCATAGTTGCTCTCCAAATTTCGTGTTGTTGTTGTCAACGCGAAAACAGTTAGCGACGATCATGCCAACAGTTCGTTTCTATAAAAAAGGCTCTTTAAATCATTTGATTAAGGGAGTTTTGTTATCGTTAAGAGGGGCTATGAATGTTTCAATCGGGGAAACAGGGAGGCACTGTCTCAGAATGAGACAGTAAGTGGCATGCCAACGAATTTTCAGGCGGTCCTTATTAAAGAACGTGTTAAAGTTTCAAGAAAATGACAAGAAGAGCCAATAAGGCCAAAGCGCAGGGTCGCATCAAACGACAATAATCAGTCCTGCGATAGAGGAAAATCAATGAGCGCACTTATTCCTGCCGACCAGAGGCGTGCCAAGGCACGTGAAACCTTTTTTGAGCATGGTCAGATTCCAACGGGCCTGATCGATGATGCCATTGTTCATTCCTGGCAGCGTTGTTCCGCGGCGAGAAAAAACGTGAGTGAGCGTGTTCAGTTCGACACCGTGTCCAGAAACGGTTTAATAGAGCTGATGGATAACAACCGAATTTTGTTGGAGGCAGCCACCCAGCCGCTGGAACAGTTGGGCCAAACCGTTAATGGCGCAGGCTATTCCGTTCTGCTTACGGATGACAAAGGGGTTGCTCTGGCAGCGAGACGTTCGGGTCGGTGCGCCAATACACTGATTAATGACGCCTTTCGACAGGGAGTCAATCTCTCCGAGGCGAATATTGGCACTTCCGCGATGTCTTGTGCTGTGTTGGAGCGTCGTCCAGTGCTAGTTGCCGGAGTCGAGCATTACTTGCATGCAAATCGAGTATTCAATTGTGCGGCCTCTCCCATTGTGGACCCCATGGGCAGGGTATTGGGGGCCATTGATATTACTCGTGGAAATCCGTTGGAGCCGGGAAGCGCGCTTTCCTTAGTGCAACAATGTTCAGCTAGGATTGAACGCCAGTTGATGGGTATGTTGTCGCCTTGGCTCATGATTAGTCTAGGGTGGGAGCAGAGTGATCCTCATGCCACGAGTGACATGTTGGTGGCGCTTGGGCCGGACGGACAAGTGCTTGGTTTGTCGCCCCGGGTGCGCGAACTGACGGGGTTGGCCTCAACGGATGGGACGTTGCGCTTTCAGGATTTGTTTGATTTGCGCTTTGAGACACTCGTTGATGGGTTCCGTGGCCGGAATCACCCTATAACGGCCAGGATGCACTCTGGGCTGTCATTCTCGCTACGACCGGTCGATGCTGGTTCGCGAAAAACCACGAGACGTACGGCTTCCGTGCCTTTGGCTAATCGTGTACCAGAATCCACAGATTTTGGTGATCATGCAATTAGTCGTCAGGTAAACCAAGCAAGCAGAGCAATGGAGAAGGGGCTGCCGGTGCTTATACTAGGTGAGACCGGGACCGGAAAGGAAGTGATGGCAACGTCACTTCATAACGGTAGCGCATTTTCTTCCGGCACGTTTGTTGCGATTAACTGTGCGGCCATCCCGGAGTCGCTTATTGAGGGTGAGCTCTTTGGTCACGCTGATGGTGCCTACACAGGTGCGCGACGAGGCGGTGCTCCAGGTAAGATCGAGCAGGCAGATGGTGGCACCCTGTTTCTGGATGAGATTGGTGACATGCCGTTGGCGCTCCAGTCCCGTTTATTGAGAGTGTTGGAAACCCGTGAAGTGACCCGTCTTGGAAGTGCTACCCCAAAGCAGGTCCGTTTCCAGTTGATCTGCGCAACACATCGGAACCTGTCAGAAGCTGCCAGGGACGGAGAATTTCGCGAGGATCTGCTCTACCGCATTAAAGGTATGGCTATACGCCTGCCAAGACTTTCGGAACGCTCGGATTTGCAAAGCTTCATTGTCGACCGATGCCGTGCTCTGACACAGGGTAGTCGCGAGTTGTCGCAAGACTGTTTGGACGGTTTAATGCGGTACGACTGGCCGGGAAATGTTCGTGAGCTCGTCTATGCCCTGACTCACGCAGACGCACTTGCGGACCCCGGTGAAGTTTTGCAACTTTGCCATCTGCCTGAAGAGATAGCGGCCCCGACAACCATGGCAGTTCGAAGCAATAGGGCAGCGAGCAAACGCGGTACCTTAAAGACTCTGGAGCGCGCCGTTATCGAAGAAGCGCTGGTAATTGAGGGGGGGAATGTCAGTCGCGCAGCAAAACGGTTGGGCATTGGTCGAGCGACACTGTATCGGAGGCTCAAAGTCGCCAATGCGGGCGTTCAGTGAAAACTTAGGTTGTTGGTCGTCACCCGGCCATGGGAAGCCCGTCCCAAAAAAGATCAATGCTCAGTGCTGAGGTCAGTATAAAGTTGACGGGTGAGCTCGCTCTGGACCTGCAAGCGTTTGGTAATGCCCTGAACCACTTCCATACGAGCGACAGCTCCGGCCTGAATGTCTTCCATTGCTTGTAAGGCTTCCCCCGACTGGTTTAGGCAGTGATCACACGACTGGCGGATTTTTTCCATACCGCTACCGGCCTCCACGGAGGTCGAATTCAGGCTGTTGGCGATTTCACGGATACTCTCGCTGGATTCGTTCGCTCGAACAGCTAGGTTACGCACTTCGTCGGCCACTACCGAAAAGCCGCGACCGTGTTCTCCCGCTCGCGCGGCCTCAATGGACGCGTTCAGAGCCAGCAGGTTGGTCTGTTTGGCAATATCCTGAATGTTGCCGACAATGCTACCGATTTCTTCGGACTGTTTAACCAACTGAGTGAAGACGTCATCGATACGACTCATGAACTCCGCCAGCTCCCTAATCGAGGCCTCGGCCCCGGAAATGCTGTTCGCGCTCTGGGCTACCTTCGCGCCGGACGCTTTGGCTAGTTTGCCAGCTTCATCCATTTCTTCGAGTATCATGTCCACGTTGTTTCGCAGGTCGTCTAGGTGGCCGATCAGAACGGGGTCGGGTGATTTCGGTTCGGGAACAGGCGTTTCCGGTTCATGAACCGGTTCGGGACGGGACTCCACTGGTGGCACCGGTTCGCGTATCGTGACGGTGGTCGGACGCATTCGTGCGCACAGAATAAGTGCAGTAGCTGTCAGCCCAAGAGTTATGGCTGCAAGCGTGGTTTGGAATACCGTGTCTGCGTTGACAAGCATCAGTGCGGCAAAGGCGAGAGCCAGGAGGAACGCTCCATACATTGGGACTTTGGAAGAACCGGTCTCAGAGGTTTCTTTTTCTAATATGAGAGTGTTGTCCATGGTACTGTTCCCGGCGGGCAAGGGTTAGCATTGTGGAGCAACGCTAAGGTTTTTTTCGGAATGAACCTATCCGCAAAGTGCAGACAGTTATCCAGATTCTGAAGCGCGGAAGTGGTTGGCTGCAAACCAGGACCGGAGTAAGCTGCGGTCTGGTCTGCGCGCTAAGTGCTCAGGTCAGGGCATCAAGCAGAATCTGGCTGAATGCATCGGGGCATTCCACCGACGGCACGTGGCCAATCTGCTCCAAAATGACCGGCTCCGCTGCACCGCTGACGCCGGCCAGCGCCCTGAGTGTGTCTGGGGGCGTGGCCACATCGTCAGAACCACCAAGCAGTCGGAGTGGCACTTGATGCTGCCCCAGCTGCTCTCGGAAGTCGACCCGCCCCAGCATCTCACACAGCAGGGCATAACTACGGTCATCACCGCGTCCCATGATCACGCTCCAGCCTTCCACCAGCGCCGGCTGCTTTTCGCACGCGTGGGGGCCGAACCAACGTGGCACGATATCCACCGCCATGGCCGGCAGGCCGAGTTCCAGAACGTTGGCCGAGCGGGTATTCCAGGCATCGGGTGTGCCGATGACGGCGCCGGTGTTTGTGAGCGTGGCTGAAAGCAGCCTTTCAGAATGCTTGCTGAGGAGTTGCTGGCCAATGGCGCCGCCAATCGATGTTCCGACAAAGTGGAACTTATCTGACTCTGCCACTTTCGCGAGCGCGATGGCTTCCTGCGCCAGGTTTTCCGGTGTGATTTCGTCGGATTCTTCCGGCCAGGCGGCGCTGGCGCCGTGTCCCGGTAAATCCCAGGCCAGTACCCGAAATTTTTCGAGTAGCGCTGGCAACATGTCGTCCCAAACCCCCTGGGTCATGCCTAGGGGATGAGCGAGCATCAGCAGCGGTTTGTTGCTGTCACCCAGCAGTCGATAACAAACCGTGCGACCGTCGTGTTTTAGAAAAGCCATGTTTGCTCCTTAGCTCAGACCCGTTCGATGAGTGTCGCAATACCCTGGCCGACACCTACGCACATGGTGCACAAGGCATAGCGGCCACCGGTGCTCTGCAGTTGGTGGGCGGCGGTCATTACCAGTCGGGCACCGGACATCCCCAAAGGATGGCCCAGGGCGATGGCGCCGCCGTTAGGGTTCACGCGTGAATCACCATCGGCAACGCCCAATTCCCGCAGTACCGCCAACCCTTGGGCGGCAAAGGCTTCGTTCAGTTCGATCACGTCAATGTCGTCAATGCCGATGCCTTGTTTCTCCAGCAGCTTGCGAACCGCCGGCACAGGGCCGATGCCCATGATGCGCGGTTCCACGCCGGCCGTGGCCATGCCCAGTATGCGGGCCATGGGGTTTAGTCCGTGGGTTTTGACGGCGGTCTCACTGGCAACCAGCATCGCAGCGGCGCCATCGTTCACGCCTGAGGCGTTGCCTGCGGTCACGCTGCCGTTTTCGCGGAATGGCGTGGGCAGGGATGCGAGATTCTCCAGCGTACTTTCGCGGGGATGCTCGTCGGTATCGAACACCAGCGGGTCTTGTTTCCGTCGCGGAACGAACACAGGCACGATTTCTTCGGCGAAGCGTCCTTCCTTCTGGGCTCGGGCGGCCTTTTCCTGGGAACGGAAGGCGAACAGGTCCTGATCCTCCCGCGACACCTTGTATTGTTCGGCCACGTTCTCCGCCGTTTCCGGCATGGAATCGATGCCGTACTGCTTTTTCATCAGCGGGTTCACAAAGCGCCAGCCGATGGTGGTGTCCTCAATCTTCTGGCCACGTGAAAAGGCGCTGTCAGCCTTGCCCATCACATAGGGTGCGCGAGACATGGATTCCACGCCTCCTGCTAACACTAGGTCCATTTCACCTGCACGAATGGCGCGGAACGCCGTACCCACGGCGTCCATGCCGGAGCCGCACAGACGATTGAGAGTGGTGCCGGGAACAGACGTAGGCAAGCCGGCCAGCAGGGCAGACATCCTCGCCACGTTGCGGTTGTCTTCACCGGCCTGGTTAGCGGAGCCCATCATCACTTCGTCGATAGCGGTCGGGTCGAGTTCCGAAGCCTGCTCCAGTACCGCTTTAAAAATGTGAGCGGCGAGGTCGTCAGGGCGAATGCTGGCAAGGGTGCCACCGAAACGGCCAATCGCCGAACGACGAGGATGGCAGAGATAAACGTCAGTCATGATATTTCTCACTGTTGACCGGCATGATGTGCATTTGTGCGTGCTTTCAGATCACGCAGAACTTCCAGCTCTTTGGCACTTGGCTCTGGCGTGGTCTCCAACGTGTCGGCAAACCGGATTTCCCACCCAGTGGCATCGATCACTTCTTCCCGAGTCACATTGGGATGCAGAGAAGTGACTACCAGTTCTTTGCTATCAGGGTCAGGCTTGAGAATGCACAGGTCGGTAATTACCACGGTGGGACCACGTCCAATGTTGGGTACATTATCCCGTGCCTTGCCGTCGCGTCCAAAGCCAACGGTGGTAACAAAGTCGACGTCCTTCACGAAGGTACGCTTGGAATGCTTGACGGTAATGAACACTTCCTTTGCATTGGTGGCAATTTCCGGGGCGCCACCACCCCCAGGCAGGCGGACTTTCGGTTCGCGGTAGTCGCCAATCAGCGTAGTGTTCAGGTTGGCGTAACGGTCAATCTGGGCAGTACCCAGGAAGCCGACGCTGATGTGTCCACCCTGCAGCCAGTACCGGAACATCTCCGGTACTGCCACGGTGGTCAGGGCGGATTCACATAGCTCGCCGTCGCCGATGGACAGAGGCAGCACGTCCGGTTTGGTTTGCAGGGTGCCGGATTCATAAATCAGGGTCACGTCCGGTGCGTGGGTCAGTCGCGCCAGGTTGGCAGCCTCGCTGGGCAGTCCAATGCCCACGAAGCAGGTCATGTCGCTGGTCAGTGCGCGGGCGGCAGTGACGCTCATCATTTCTGAGGAGGTAAATTCAAGGCTCATCACGCAGCTCCTTTTTCAAACACGTTGTCTTTCAGCCAGGTCTGGAACGTTTCCCGGTCGCGGGCGATGCCGTCCCACTCTTTGTAGAAGGCGTTGTCACGGTCGTAGTAGCCGAGGGCGTAGGAGGGTTTGGCGCCTTTCGGGGCCTCGGCGATGGCGGTGATGGCCCAGGAGGGCAGTACGCAGGCGTTCACGGAGGCGCCGAGGTCATCCACGATTTCCTCAACGGTCACAATGCTTCGCTTGGCGGCCAGCACCACTTCCTTCTGGATACCGACGATGCCTTCTATCAGCACATTACCCTTGCGGTCGGCCCGCTGGGCATGAATCACGGCTACATCCGGACGAACAGAGGGTACTGCCGCCAGGCGCTCACCGGTAAAGGGGCACTCGATGAATTTGATCTGGTCATTGACCTTGGGCAGGTCGCTGCCGACATAACCGCGCAGAACTGCTAGCGGCAGCCCGGCGGCGCCGGCTTCATAGCCGCAGGCCATGGCTGCGTGGCTATGTTCCAGGATCTCCAGTTTGTTCGGCCAGCCTTTCTCAACGGCATCCCGCAAACGGTGCAGGGAGCCCACGCCCGGGTTGCCACCCCAAGAGAAAATCAGTTTTTTAGCGCAGCCCGCACCGATCATCTGGTCATAAACCAAGTCCGGGGTCATGCGGATCAGGGTCAGGTCACGTTTTTGCTGGCGGATGATTTCGTGTCCAGCGGCAAACGGAATTAGGTGGGTAAAGCCTTCCATCGCAACGGTGTCGCCGCTGTTGATGTGTTTGCCTACCGCTTCCTTGAGAGAGAGGAATTCGGCCATCGCAGTGTCTCCATCGTGTTTTGGCTGAGTAGTTCGATATACGAACATAAGTTTAATATGCGAACATAATGGCGTGATTGGTTTTCGGTCGTCAAGTACAAATTTTCACCAGTTGGTCAAAAGCACGGATGTTCGTAATGCGAACTGACTGATACCATGCGCTGACATGATGTGCGGCAGGCTAAATAAGCTTGTTACAGGAGCTGGAATGGACGAACAGATTCTCAAGCCGGGAGACCGGGATTACGTGGGCGCACTGGCGTCGGGTCTAGAGGTTCTTCAGGCATTCGATGCCGATCACCCTCACATGACCCTGAGCGAAGTGGCGGCCCGCACTGATATGGACCGAGCTAAGGCACGGCGATTTCTGCTGACCCTGCACGCGTTGGGGTTTGTGAAGCGCACCGGTCGCCAGTTCGAGCTGACTCCTCGGGTACTGCAGCTGGGTTATGCCTATCAAGCATCAAACCAGTATCGAGCAGTCATTCAACAGTATCTGGAAGACATTACCGCCGAGCTTGGAGAATCCTCATCCCTGGCGGTTCTGGATGGTGACGATGTAGTGTACGTGGTGCGGTCGGCCGCCCGGCATCGCCTAATGGCTATTACGCTGTCGGTGGGTACCCGCCTGCCTGCGGCCTATACCTCCATGGGGCGGGTGCTGCTGGCACAGTTGCCGCAGAGCGAGCTTGAGACCTATATAAACAGGATTCAGCTTGAGCGTCATACGTTATCCTCAATCACAGAAAAAAACGTTTTGCGGGAGGAGATCGACAAGGCGCGAAATCTCGGGTACGCCGTCGTAGATCAGGAGCTTGATCTTGGTTTGCGATCTGTGGCGGTGCCCGCCTATTCTGCGAGCGGCGAGCTTTTGGGTGCACTTAATATCAGCACCAATGCCGCCCGAGTGGACATGGATACTTTGTTGAACATGTATTTGCCGAGGCTGCAGATTGTGGCTGATCAGATTCGCCAGGCGGCTCGATAAGCCTCACGGATAACGACCGGTCAGCCGGTTCTGTACGAGTTCATCCAGGATAGTGTTAGCCAGCCGCATCACGGCGTTCGGGTTTTCGCCTCGACGACGGGAGGCGATAACGGGCGTGGTGATGTTGTTATCCTCCAGCGGCATGAATTCCACCCCCTCACGATTAAGTTTTCGGACCTGTTCTGGCACCAGCGTGAACCCCATGTCGGAGGCGACCAGCGATAGGGCCGTTTGAAGATCGTTGACATGCTGGCTGACATGAATTTTCAGGCCGCGTCTGTGAAAAAGCCCCTGGGTGATATCTGCAAAGTTTGGGCCCGGCCCGGAAGGGAAGGCGACCATGGGGTGGGCAGAAAGCTCTTTCATAGACGGAGGGTGTTTGCTGAGCGGGTGACCCATGGGTATGGCAGCGATGATGGGCTCGTCGAACAGTAGCTCCTGCTCCACGTCGGGGTCTTCTATGCTCACCCTTCCAAAGCCAATGTCGATCTTGCCAGTCTTAAGTGCTTCGACCTGTTCCCGTGTTTTCAGTTCATGCAGGACTATCTCCAAGTTCTTGTTTCGGCGCAGACGCCGAACCATGAGAGGTAGCTGGCCATAAAAAACGGATGGGACAAACCCGATGGAAAAAATAGTCTTTCGATGCTGTGCGATCCTGCGAGTGTCATCAACCGTCGCAGTTACTTTGTCCAGTATCTGTCGGGCCTGTTCCAGAAAATATTCCCCTCCATTGGTCAGCTCAAGGCCCCTGGGCTTGCGGATAAAAAGCTCTACACCTATTTCTTCCTCAAGCTGCTTCATTGCCCGGGTTAGTGGTGGTTGTGCAATAAACAGTTTTTCTGCTGCCCGGGTGAGGTTGCCTTCCTCTGCAACGGCGACGAAATATCGCAGGTGTCTGAGTTCCATCCATACCTCCTAGGTATCGCTAGCTACTTAATCAATATTGGTTCACATCCGTGAAACTTCGTACTGTTCGAGTCACAGGCATTATAACTTGCGATTCGGAGAGCACATGTCCGCAACCATTCAGTCCATCGAAGCGATCCTGGTCGACATTCCGACCATCCGGCCGCACAAGCTTTCCATGACAACCATGGGGGTTCAGAGCATGGTGATCGTGCGGATGAAGGATTCCGATGGTCTTGAAGGGTTGGGTGAAGCCACCACCATCGGTGGCCTTGCCTACGGCCCGGAAAGCCCCGAAAGCGTGAAACTTACCATCGACACCTATTTCAGGCCACAACTGATTGGCCAGCCGGCCGACGCAATCAATACCCTAAGGGTAAAGCTAAACCGAGCGTCCCGTGGAAACAATTTGGCCAAGTCCGCTATTGAAACGGCTCTGCTGGATCTGCAAGGCAAGCGGTTGAACTGCCCGGTATCCGACCTATTCGGCGGGGCTGTACACCAGCATATCCCGGTGCTCTGGACCCTTGCCAGTGGCGATACCGCCAAGGATATCGAGGAGGCCCTCGGCCTAATCGAAACCCGGCGCCATTGTGATTTTAAGCTCAAGATTGGGTCGCGGGCGTTAATGGACGACGTTCGTCATGTGGCGGCCATCAAGGATGCCGTGGGTGAGTCCGCCAGTGTTCGGGTTGATGTGAACCAGGCTTGGGATGAGTCAACGGCTGCCAAAGGCATGGCGGAACTGCAAGCCGCCGGTATTGACCTGGTCGAGCAGCCCACACCCATGAAGGATCACGCCGCGCTGGTGCGCCTTTCGCAGAAATTCCACCTGCCTATCCTGGCCGACGAAGCCGTTGCCGATGCCAGCGATATGTACAACCTCTCTGCCGCCGGCTTTTCGGGGGCCGTCGCCCTTAAGATCGCCAAGGCTGGCGGCCCGGCGCAGGCCCTAAAGCAGGCCGCGGTTGCCCAGGCGGCGGGTATCGGCCTGTATGGAGGTACCTTGCTGGAAGGCACGATCGGCACCGTCGCTGCACTGCATGCCTGGTCCACTCTGGAAACCCTGCACTGGGGCACGGAAATGTTCGGCCCGCTACTGATGAAGGACGACATTGTGGAAAAGCCCCTGAGCTTCCACGACAACGGAGTGGACCTACCACAAGGCCCTGGATTGGGCGTCACGCTTAACGAAGACAAGCTCGCTGAATACAGCCGCAAAGATCAATAACGGAGGAGCGCACATGCTGTTCAAAGTTGAAATGAAGGTCAATCTGCCCACCGATATGCCGACTGAGGTTGCTGGCGAGATCAAGGCCCGGGAAAAAGCCTACGCCCAAGGCCTTCAGGAAAAAGGCAAGTGGCGCCATCTGTGGCGTGTGGCGGGCAGCTACGCGAATGTCAGCATTTTCGACGTTGAGGACAACGCCGAGTTACAGGACCTGATCAGCAACCTTCCGCTGTTCCCTTATATGGACATCACCGTTGCGCCCCTTTGCCGCCATCCGTCCTCCATTCACGAGGACGATCGCTAAGCAAAATTTTTCACAAGATCCGGCCCCGTTCTGTGGTGAAAGGGGCTTCAAAGATGATGTTGCCAACTGATTGGGACGTCTTGAGCAACAACAACAAAAGACCGAGGAGACCAACAATGACTGTTAAAACCATGCAAACCGCCGAAGTGAAAGATCTTCTTGAAAAAGTTGCCGGCTTTGATCAGCAAGGCGGTGACGAGCGGATGAAAAAGATTGTCCACCGTGTAATGCACGACATTTTTCAGATCGTGGAAGATTTCGATGTCACGCCGGAGGAGTTTTGGAGCGCCGTCTATTACGTTGGCGAACTGGGTGCAAACGGCGAAGCCGCCCTGCTGGCCCCGGGCCTGGGCATGGACCGTTACCTGGATATCCGTCAGGACGCCGAGGACGAACAGGCCGGCTTGACCGGCGGCACGCCACGCACTATTGAAGGCCCGCTTTACGTGGCCGGTGCCCCAATCAGCGAAGGATTTGCTCGCATGGATGACGGCTCCGACAAAGACGCCGAGGTGATCCTGATCAAGGGCCAGGTTACCGACGAGAACGGCGCGCCGCTGGCCAATGCTATCGTGGATATCTGGCATGCTGATACCAAGGGCGCCTATTCCTACTTCGACCAGTCGCAGAGCGAGTACAACCTGCGCCGCCGCATCAAGACTGATTCTGAAGGTCGCTATGCTGCCCAGAGCATTATGCCGTCCGGTTACGGTTGCCCGCCTGAGGGTTCAACCCAGCAGCTGCTGAACCAACTGGGCCGTCACGGCCAGCGCCCGGCGCATATTCATTACTTCGTGTCCAAGCCTGGTTACAAGCACCTGACCACTCAGATCAACATCGCCGGTGACGAATACACCTACAGCGACTTTGCTTTTGCCACCCGTGAAGAGCTGGTGGTGGAAGCCAAGCACGTAGACCAGTCCAAAGAAGGGGCCAAGCACGGCGTCACAGGACCGATTACCGAAGTCGAGTTCAACGTCGCCCTGGTTGCTACTGACAAGCCCGAGCTCCAGGAACGCCACGCACGTCCGCGTGCCCTGGAAACCGACGCTGCGTAAGCGCCACCCAAGAACAAGACGGAGTGAACGACATGACCAGCAAGCTTGAAAAACTCGCCGAAAAGGTACGTGACGCGGTAATAGCCGATCCGAAAACCGGACGCTACCAGTGTGATCGCAGCATCTTCACCGATCAGGAACTGTTCGATCTGGAGATGAAGTATATTTTCGAGGGCAACTGGGTTTACCTAGCTCACGAGAGCCAGATCCCTGAGCCGGGTGACTACTTTACAGTAACTGTCGGTCGCCAGCCGGTGATCATCACTCGTACCAAGGATGGCGAGCTGAAAGCCATCCTCAACACTTGCTCGCATCGTGGTGCGACCCTGTGCCGTAAAAAACGGGGCAACAAGACCTCCTTTACTTGCCCGTTCCACGGCTGGACCTTCCGTAATGACGGTCAGCTGTTGAAGGCGAAAGACCAGAAGAAAGGCGGCTACCCAGAGCAGTTCAACACCGACGGCTCCCACGATCTGAAGCAAATGCCAAAGTTCGGCAACTACCGTGGCTTTCTGTTCGGCAGCCTCAATGCCGACGTGGTCTCTCTCGAAGAGTATCTGGGCGAGACAACCAAGATCATTGACAACATCGTGGATCAGTCCGAAGACGGCCTGGAAATCCTGCGCGGAAGCTCGACCTACACCTACGAGGGTAACTGGAAGTTGACCGCCGAGAACGGAGCCGATGGATATCACGTGGGCACCGTGCATTGGAACTACCTGTCCACCATGGGCCAGCGCAATTACGACAAAGGCGGCACTGAAGCGGTCGACGCCAAGAGCTGGTCTGCGGAAGGCGGTTTTTACTCCTTCGAGAACGGTCACATGATGCTGTGGACTCGACTGCTGAACCCAGAAGTGCGTCCGATCTTCAGCCAGCTGGAGCGCCTGAAGGAAACCTACGGAGAGGCTCGTGCGGACTCCATAGTAAGGACCACCAAGAACCTGTGTCTCTACCCGAACGTTTACTTGATGGATCAGTTCTCCACACAGATCCGCGTGACCCGGCCCATCGACGTCAACAAGACGGAAGTGACCATCTATGCCTTTGGTCCAAAGAACGAGCCGGCAGAGCTACGTGCCAAGCGTATCCGTCAATATGAAGACTTCTTCAATGTGACCGGCATGGGCACACCAGACGACCTGGAGGAATTCCGCGCCTGCCAGAACGGCTATGAAGCCCGCGACATGCGCTGGAACGACATGAGCCGTGGTGCAGCGCACTGGATCGACGGCCCCGATGAGCACGCCAACCAGATCGATATGAAGCCCATCATGAGTGGCGCGCGGCCCGACGACGAAGGGCTGTATGTTAATCACCACCAACATTGGCAGGAGGAAATGACCCGTGCCATCGAGGCAGAGCGGGCCCGTTTCATTCCAGTGACTTCAGAGGAGGCGTCGGCATGAGCCTGAGCTACCACGATATCGAGCAATTCATCATCCGCGAAGCCCGTTTTCTGGACGACCGCGAGTGGGACAAATGGCTGGCCTGCTATCACGAAGACGTCACTTACTGGATGCCGGCCTGGGACGATGACGATGAGCTGACCGAGGACCCGCAAAGCGAGATCTCGCTCATCTATTACCCCAACAAGGAAGGCCTGGAAGACCGGATCTATCGCATAAAGACTGAGCGTTCCGGTGCCAGCTCCATGCCGGAGCCGCGAACCACGCACTTCACCAGCAACTTGGAGATCCTGTCCCAGGATGAGAGTGAAGTGAAGCTGCGGTTCAACTGGCTGACCAAGGCGTACCGCTACAAGAAAACGGCGGAATTTTTCGGAACGTCCTTCTACACCCTGGACATTACTGGCGAGCAGCCGCTGATTCGGGAGAAGCGACTGGTTCTGAACAACGATTGCATCAATCAGGTGCTGGACGTTTATCACCTGTAATTGATGGGGAGAGCATCATCATGAGTTACAACATTGCGCTGAACTTTGAAGACGGCGTTACCCGTTTTGTGTCCTGCAACGAAGGCGAAACGGTTCTCGACGCCGCCTACCGTGCGCAGATCAATCTGCCCATGGACTGCTCCGATGGCGTTTGTGGCACCTGTAAGGGTGCCTGCCGTCAGGGCGACTTCGACATGGGTGAGGAATACATTGACGAAGCGCTGTCTGACGAGGAAGCCGAACAGGGCATGGTACTGACCTGCCAGATGGTGCCTTCCAGTGACTGTGTGGTGGAAGTGCCTGTCGCTTCCACCATGTGCAAAACGGGCAATGCCGAAGTCGGTGGTACCGTGGCGGAGGTGAACCTGATCTCGCCCACATCGATCGAACTGAAGATCACCGCGGACGATGACATTGCCTTCCTTCCTGGGCAGTACGTGAACATTCAGGTGCCGGGTTCTGAAGAGACGCGCGCTTATTCCTTCAGTTCCAAGCCAGGTAGCCGTGATCTGAGTTTCCTAATTCGCAATGTGCCAGGGGGGCTTATGAGCTCTTGGCTGGTGGGCAAGGCCCGCACTGGGGATAAGGTAACCCTAACCGGCCCCATGGGAAGTTTCTATCTGCGACCCATCGAGCGTCCGATACTGATGCTGGCAGGAGGCACTGGCCTAGCGCCCTTCCTATCCAAACTAGAGCATATGAAAGCCAATGGCTGCGACTTACCAACACATCTGATTTACGGCGTCACTAATGATGATGATTTGGTGTACCTCGATATCCTGGACCGTTTTACCGAGGAGTTGGCCAATTTTACATACGTCACTGTGGTTTCTGGAGAAGAGAGCGACCATCCGAGGAAAGGATATGTTACCCAGCATATGGATGACGCTCCCCTAAATGAGGGGGATGTCGATGTCTACTTGTGTGGTCCCCCTCCCATGGTTGATTCGGTGCTCGGATTTTTCCGAGAAAAGGGCTTGAAACCGAATTCGTTTCATTATGAAAAGTTCGCTCCTAGCGCTCCTGCAGAAAAGGAGAAGGTCGCATGACATCTCGCTTCACCGATAAGGTAATGGTGATCACTGGAGCCGCCCAAGGAATAGGTAAGCGTGTAGCCGAGCTGGCGGCCGCAGAAGGCGCTCGCCTGCTTCTCGTAGACATTGCGGACTATATTCACGGCGTCGCTGCAGAGTTGCGTGATGAGGGAGCTGATGCTGTTGCTGTTCAGGCCAACCTTGAAACTTGGGCAGGGGCCGAGAAAGTAATGGCGGAGGCGCATCAGCACTTTCAGCGTATCGATATTCTCATTAATAATGTCGGTGGCACTATCTGGGCTCAGCCGTTCGAGCACTACACGCCGGAACAGATTGAAAAGGAAATTCAGCGTTCGCTTTTTACGACTCTATGGTGTTGCCGCGCAGTTTTACCTTACATGCTTGAGCAAAATGAAGGAGTGATTGTCAACGTCTCCTCCATAGCAACGCGTGCTTTAATGCGAGTTCCGTACGGTGCAGCCAAAGGAGGGGTTAACGCTTTGACTGTGAACATGGCGTATGAATATGCGCCACACAATATCCGAGTAAATGCCGCAGCGGCGGGCGGTACAGAAGCGCCACCGAGACTGACGCCTCGAAATGCGGAAGAACAGAGTAAGCAGGAAAAGGCGTGGTATCAAACCCTGATTGATCAGACCATAGGGAACAGCTTCATGCATCGATACGGAACTTTGGATGAACAGGCTGAGCCAATTCTTTTCCTGGCATCTGATGCTGCCAGCTACATTACGGGAACAGTGGTCCCAGTTGCTGGGGGCGATCTAGGGTAAGTTCTGTAGGAAATGCGACCCCAGGGTAGACAGTCAGTCATGCCCTCTTTGGCCCCGGCGTTTAACCGCTCGGGGCCCTTTTTCATGACCTGAATCTACAATAATCAATAACGGATTCACACTTATGCAAAAACTTCTAAAAGACCTTTCCCTGCCGGCAGTCGTGGCGGGCTTCTTAGCGGTTCTCGTATCATATTCGGGCCCCTTAGCTATCTTTTTCCAAGCTGGAGCCAGCGCTGGAATCTCGTCCGATATGATGACCTCATGGGTTTGGGCTATTTCTGTGGGAGCCGGCATATCAGGGATCGCGTTATCGATTTGGCTTAGAGCTCCTATCGTGACCGCTTGGTCTGCACCGGGCACCGCGTTGCTGGTTACACTGTTCCCCGAGTTGTCTCTAAACGAGGCAATAGGCGCTTATATTAGCGCGGCGATTATGATCTTTATTATTGGTATTTCAGGTACCTTTGACACATTTGTCAGAGCGATTCCGAAGGGCATTGCTGCTGGGATGATGGCGGGTATTCTTTTTCAGTTTGGTGTGGGTGCTTTCACCGCAATAGAAACCACTCCCGCTTTGGCCATCGGAATGCTTGTTTCCTATGTTGTGTTTCGTCGCCTTTTTCCCAAATATACCCTGGTTCTCTTGTTAATTTCAGGGGTGGTACTTGCGGTCGCTCTGGAAGGTGCCTCCTTGTCAGGCGTTCGCTGGAGCGTTGCGGTGCCTCAGATCATTCAGCCAGAGTGGACATTAAGTTCAACCCTTAGTTTTGCCATTCCGCTTGTCTTGGTGAGTTTAACTGGACAATTTCTGCCCGGCATGGCGATCCTCCAAAGTGCAGGCTACCCGGTTAAGGCAAAGCCCATTATCGGAATAACAAGCCTGGTTTCACTCCCAATGGCTTTTTTCGGCGGAATCACTACTGTGGTAGCTGCTATTACCGCTGCCATCTGCACAGGTAAAGACGCCCATGAAGATCCGTCTCGTAGATACATCGCGGGGGTGTTCAATGGTGTTTTCTATCTGGTGGGAGGTTTGTTCGCCGGTACCATCGTTAGTCTATTTACATCACTTCCAGCGGCATTTGTAGCTGTGCTTGCCGGGCTTGCTCTCCTTGGAGCGATTGCAGGTAATCTATTCTCCGCCTTAGAGGAGCCTAGTCACCGCGAAGCGTCATTGATTACCTTTGTTGTTACAGCTTCGGGCATGTCTCTATTTGGACTCTCATCAGCTTTCTGGGGTGTTGTCATTGGTTACTTCTGCTACTTGGTTCTGAATGGTAGTGGCGGTCGAAAATGATCCTCTTGAAGTAACTTGTTTAGGCCTTTGGCGGTTTGATTTCAGGTCACAAGTCAGGTCAAGTATTTCAAAGCTGTACCCAGAAATGCCCCGGCGAATGCGCAAGCTCATTGCCGGTTGTTACAGTCCATCAGATCGCCACGAACTCCGTGTTTACGGTGGATGAAAACACTAAGAAACTGTCCCCTCTTCCCACTTGCGCAAGAGGTTTCGGATTTTTTGCACACCGGTTTTAGTTGCCATGAAGGATGCCGGTGTGCGATCGCCGAGAACTTTAATGGGTGACGATAACCACAAGTCGGCAGCAACCCTATCTCCCTCGAATAGTTCCATGATCTCCCGATAAACGAGATCCCGGAGTTCAGCAACGGTGTACTCTTCAATCACATCAAATGCTCCCAGCTGACTTCCATATCAGTTTTGCATGATCTGACCGTGTTGCAAGGATAAAGTCAGATTACCTCTCAATAGAAAGTGGCCATGATGGCCTGAGGTCTACTTTTGAAACTCGATAAAAATGGGGTGGGGATTACCGGTTCATTTGCGAGTCGTCGAAGATGGTCGAAGTAGTTTCTTTCGTGAGAATAGCGGGTGACTGGAAGGAAAGGGCGCAGCCAATGACATCACTGACTGCGCCAAAAGACCTTTGGTCAATGGAGATTAGTTTAGTGTTCCTCCTCTAAGTTATCCTCAGTCGCATCCCGCCTTGCTAACAGATTGAGCATCGTAATCCCGAATTCGACTGGTCGAAGCATGGGCAGATGGTCGTCGACGCCTGCAACGCCTTCCAAAACTGCCCACTTAGCCAATTCATGCATCAGTTTTTCTTGATATGCAACGTTCTCCTGATGCTTTTCTTCCGCTTCTTGAAGGGCCTGCTTCATTTCCGCCAAGGCTTCATCGAGCCAATCAATCCGCAGCCAAGATGACCGGATAACCGAGTGCAATGAGATGATTTCATCCAGTTTTTCTTTAGGGTCCATAAATAACCTCGCAAATGAGTTGAATTGCACAGAAAGCGTAACGAGTAATCCGGGGAGCGAGGCTCGTCTAATTGAGCGAAAAATTGAATTAGACCCATAAGCAGGGCTTTTTGAATAAAAACCAAGGATGGGCGCCACCATAACTGGACGGATTGCTGACCGTACTAGCGCGCGGTAAGCAATCGGCATGGCAATTTTTGCTTAAACTGGCTCGCACATGGCAAACCTCTCGGAGCAGGAGGCTCGATGCAAAACCAAGTGTTTCCTGAAGAAGAGCTGTTGAGAGGCTTGGATGCACAATATGCTCATGTGCACGAACTGGCTAATCCAACTCAAAAGAGGTGACGCCGCTTGAAAGTTTGAGAGGTTGGCCATTCGCAGCAGGATTGGTCCCATGATTTGGGTTCAGTTGTTTTGCATGGTGACTAGCTTGTTGGGTGTTGCGTTGAGCTGATCTTGGCTTAGACGATAGATCTCCAATTGTTGGTTGCGACTTCACGGAATCACTGTACCTAGACCCACGCCTGCAGGACGCAGGAATTTTGGCGACGATGTTTCTTTCACCCACTTATAGCGTTTTATGGCCGGATCCATGCTGCGACATCTAGGCCTTGTCTGACGGTTGGCTCCCAAGGCGCTTGTTGAACGATACATGATCAGTAGTGGTTGCAGGGGGCGGCCTACCGGAAAGCTTAGGTTAGGACTCCATGCTCCAACCGGCCGATTAACGTACGCACTTTTTCTATACCCATGGATGTGCCCATCAGTCCCTGAGGAGGTCGATTACCAAGCCCTCGCTGAGCTGTCCTCATCCATTTCATAGCAGCCATTTCATCACCCTCAAACAGAGCTATAGCTTCTTGAATAGCCAGCACTCGCAATTTCTCAATGGTTTTCGTGTCTGTCATTGTCTCCAACTCCTGAGACCTGCTTCATGATTTACCAATCCAGCATTTCCGTTTCACATTTTTTGATTGATGCAAGGCTGATGGAGACGAAGATTAAGACTTTTTAATAAATCGTCTAAACGCACTTTTCAATCAATTAGACAAAACAGCGCGCTTTCACAGGTCGCCAGAATGACTCTCATCACTTTTGAGGAGAGCAGCATGACTGACCACACCTATACACTGAAAACGATCTCACCTACGGACCTTGAGGAATCCCCAGTATTGCGGGGAAAACACTTTCTTGAGCAGTTCGCAGCACTGCCATTCCGGGCAAGCGCTCTGGGTGAGTTAACCGAGCCAGCTATCTTGGACTATCTGCACCGCCATCCGATGGTGGTTGAAGAGAGAAAGAAAAAGAAGAAAAAGAACGAAGGAGAAAAGGGAAAAGGAACGGAGAACAAAACCGAGTACGTCTTATATTACATTGTAACGGGCAATCTGCGATCTGCGGCGTTGGTTTCGTGTTTGAATCCTGAGACTCCGATTCCTGTCCTTGTTGAGAGCCCTCCAATCCCTACCGACATTTTGCTCACCGAAGTGATTGAACGTGAGCTGCTGAATTTGTCCCTGATGGCAATGCAGACAGGGGGCTATTCAAAAGCTATCTCCTCTCTATTTCGTCTAATGAAGAAGTGTGGCTCTGCTAGTTCGATCTTCCCCACAAAAAGCCGTTTATCCCTGGTCGCTGGCGTGAATCGCCGAGAGATTTGAGGCAGGAATCTCCGATTATTTATCAAAAGTTAGGGAGTCAATGATGTCCCCGAGTGTTGCACTTGAGCGGCTTATTCAGCCACCTGAGATACGCGCCCAAATCCAGACTGTCGCTACGGCTTTTTTGCCAATTGCGGGTCGAATGTCGTCGATTCTTGAGAAAAAGAATCATCCTAGTATGGATGACTTGGGCAAGACCTTGCCGGGAATCATCGAGTTGTGTCGAGATATTATCGATGGTGTTTATGTTGACGAATCTTGGCATCCGACTTCTGACGAAAGGCCAAAAATCACTCCGTATCCTGTCTATGCCGCATTGCTGAAAATGGGTGACCAGGTCTCTTTAGACAGCAAGCATATGTCGATTTTGGCTCATGCGTTTATCGCGATTTGGGTCGGGGTTCCCGAAGCGCCTGATGGAAAAGTTCCGCTCTCGAACCTGCAAAAAGTTTTTCTGGAGTTCCGGCGAGCCCATCTTTGGATGGATAGCCTTGAGAGCGTTGGTACCTCGGAGCCCGAAAATTGCTATACCACGCTTGATCAATTGGAACAGCGACTTAGGGAGCGTGGTGAACTGCGAGCCGGGCATTTGTCGCCTATCCGTCGGCTACTGGGACTGTCGTTGCAAAAAGAGTCTCTCATTGAGCGAAGAGCACGAGCTGAAATCGAAGTCTCAGCAGGTACAGGTGAGTACGAGAATCGCGCCGGTAGCGACTTTGAGATGGAGCGAGTTCACCTCGATACTGAAGAGAATGATGAGATCGATTCCGCTGCGTTGATTGAGGCGCTCTCTTTCCCTACTAGGACCAGTGTTGACCAGGACAAACTATTCCAAACAGCAGAGCGCAATGCACTCCCATCAGATGACCTAGTTCACCGGCCCATAGTTGCGACAAGCCAAGGCCCCTCAAAGCATCGGAAGCCTTGGGTTGGGAAAAATGGGGTTGCTAGAGACCGCGCAAAATCCGATCAGCTTCAACGTTCTAATCAAACGCTGCCAAACCGTTGGGAACGACCGACGGAGTACGAACTCTACGTTTACTGGAAAGCGGTTACTGAGCCCGTTGACGCCGATCTATCGGCTGCACTGGCGCTCCTTTTGGTCCTTTTGACAGGGCGAGAGCTAGATTTGGTTCTGCAGACGCAGCTGAAATCCCAATTGAGTGACTTGCCGGAGCGTGGAGACGAGGGGCGAATATACATTTGTCATGAGTCTGCGATTTGGCAAAGCGCTGCACCGCAACCGGTACGGAAGACACAGCTCGACGCGGAACTTCGGCACCAATTGGTTCAGACCGTGCCATCAATGCGGATGCCTGTTGTTGGTCCTCTCTGGAAGCTGCTGGAGCGTTATCTGGGCTCTGACCCAACTGCCTGGCGGGGCGCGCTTTTCAAGAACCACAAGGAAGAGAGTGTTGCGGGACAAGCGGTCGGCCTGTTTGAACGAATCAAAAAAGACGGTGACGTCAGATTGACCCTCAAACGAGTTCAACGAGCGTTATTTCACCGTTTGTCTGACGGTGCCGGTGACATGGTCCAGGCGATTCTTATTGCCGGCGATCATGATGAGATCAGTAAACACGTGGGAATAAATTACTACTGCACCTATGAGTCGGACTTGCAAGAAAATTACTTGCTGGCTATTTCGCAGCTAATGCCCGCATTTCGCGATGCGTTGTGTTCGGTAGCAGCGGTGCAGTCTGACCGGCGCATTGGTTCGCCTTATTGCCCAAGATCTAATGTATTGAGTCAGCTTGCGACGGATTTGAAAACACATTTCCAGGCAATGCTGCGCCAGCCAATCGGAAAATCGACACTTCCCGATATTCATAATGCATACACGTTATACACGGTTCTTTTGCTGTTTTTGTGCACCGGGTACCGAAGCGTTCAAGCGCCCCTATCCCGAATTACAGATGTAGACCTGAATCGCAGGTTTGCGGTGATCGCGGACAAGGAGGGCGACTATTGGAGTCACTCGCGCATTGTGCCACTGACCGAAAATTTCTTGAGTCACTGGGAGTATTATCTGCGCCACCGGCACCATGTGGTGCGGATGGTTGAGACGTACTTGGGTGAGTCAGCTCCGGATCACGTGTTCTTTTTTCTCTCAACACCGACTCAGAGAATTACGAAGCCGCTCCCCGTGACGCCTGATGGGATTGAGGATCACCTTTCACCATTCTCACGTTTACCGCTAAATGTTGCGCGGCATCTCCTGCGTAGTGAGCTGATACATCGCAAAGTCCCCGTGGCATTAGTGGATGCCTTGATGGGGCACTGGGTGGCGGGTCGAGAGCCCATGGGGAGATTCTCGACACTGTCGCCGATTGAGTACAAGAAAATTCTGTTGCCAGTGCTGGCGGAGATCCAAACGGAACTCGGTTGGACACCGTTGAGAGGGATGGGCTGATCGTCGATACAAAATCCAACAATAAAACGCTGCACGGCGATGAGCGGCGCGAGTACGAGCGGGCAAAGCTCGTACAGGCTGAACGTGATGCTGTGGACCGAATTCTTGCCCAGTCCTTTTCAGAGTTGGTTGCAGGTGCTGTGCCTAACCCGATTGATGAGGGAATGATCGCGCGCGTTTTCGATACTGTCTGCGCTGATGTAAAAGGGCATGCACTACGCACCCGTCACAATCACGTGGTGAGGCGTCTCGATGAGATCGCACAGAAGCATAGCCTCGAAATTCCAAACCGGGATTTGATGATAGTCGTTCGAATGGATACGCCGCCGATGACGCCGAAATCCTTTGAGCATAAATCAGCTTACGAGGAGATTGAGGTAGATTTCTGGAAAACCTTGGACAGTGGCGATTTGGCTGGGAACGAACGCCTGATGCATGATGCTGGCCGGTTGATATATTCCATGATTTGGTTTGGCGGGCTATGCGCCCAGAAGCGTCTCAATGCTATCTGTGAAGTCATTCCCCGCGGTATGCAAACTGCCAAAAAGCAACTGGGGCCAGAGACGCTGTATTGGGTGGAGTGTGGTGAAGGGGTGGAATGTTTCCGTTGGTTTCCAGACCCGGTCACGCTGTGTTTGCTGCATCGGTTTAATCGTGAGCATGGTATTGACGCCTTCCCGAGCGCATCGCCGGGTTCTCTACTGTCAATGTTTGTTGGCCGGATTGCATCTACAAAGAACATAGTCTCTAAGGAGGACGCTAAATTTGTCCGTAATTTGATGGACGCGTCCTCCACACTGGCGTCCCTGAACGTTATGGGAATTGCCGGTTTCGTACAAAACGCTCCCGGCGTCTTTGTCTCTATGCATAGCGACGCCTGGATCAGATTGATTACCGGTCGTGTTCCAAAAATCCGGCACAGCAAATCGTCAAAACCCACCTCGGAGTTGATTAACGGGGAATCACCTTGTCCGCTTTATGGATTAAAAGGCGAAAATTCCAACGAGGCAATGGAAGCGATCGCTCAGGCGTTGGCGCTCGATAAGACTGTGAAGCGGCTTTCTAAAAAAAGCCGGAGCTACAAGGCACTCATGGAAATTGCCCGTGCGAATTCCTTTTCCCCCATCGTCAGGGTTCTAGCTTCGTGGTGCGCATGTTTAAGATTCTCTGTGACAGATAGTTCTCTGCAACGGTATCTGTCGGAGTTTGCCGAACCACTGGTCGCAGAGTTGATTGATGAAGAGGACCTGAATGACCTGGACGAAGATGACTGGGAAGGGCTGTACGCACAGTTGCTACAGGCCAGTTCTTCAATCCAACAGCGAGCCTACCGCTCTGGCGTTCTCAGACGATTTCATCGTGACCTGGTCACGCAGCACGGTTTGCCAGACACCTATATCGAGGGAGTGAGCAGTAACGGCCAGGTGGATGCAGAGATATTAACGCCCGCAGAATATGCGAGGGCTATGTCCATGCTCGATGATGAGCCAGACCGGCGGTTAGCTGAAGCACGACAGGTTGCACTCATACTCGGCTATCGGTGCGGTTTGAGACGAGGGGAAATCCGACGATTGCTCCTCCGGGATCTGCAGGGATTGTATGAGCCTGCCCTGGCGTTTCCGACGTTGGTCGTCAGAGGGAACAGGTTTGGCTCCACCAAGACCAGTAACGCCAATCGAGTGTTGTCATTGTGGGCGTTGCTAACTGACGCAGAGTTGGATTTGGTGAGGCGTTGGTATCGCAGGCGGACCTTGGAGCAGACATCGAAGAAACGTAACCAATTGTTCCTGTGTGAGTTGCATCAGCCAAATTTTTTGATGCCGTCTAAGGCGTTGATCGACCCGGTTCAGGATGCGATGCGAATCGCCTCGGGAACACCCGGGCTTAGTTTTCATAATCTGCGACATTCCTGTGCGACGTGTAATGCTTTGCGATTGATGGAATCCTATCCAGGAGAGCTTTTCCCGGTTGAATGGGCCTGCAGTGATGACGGTGAGATCATCATGCCTCACTGGGGAGAGAACTGGTATGCGGTTTTGTGTGGGGAAGAGCAGTATGTGCCTGCGATCGATAAGCTCCAGTACCTAAGCTTTTTGATGGGGCATGCGTCTCCGGGGCAAACCACCCGAGTCTACACACATCTGCTGGACGTCGCGGTTGGCCTGATGCGTTGGTCGGTACCAATGAATACTTTATCAGATAGCCGGCAAATCGAGCTCCTGGGTTTTACCCGGGCTAATTTTGATCAGCTTCGTAAACGACGAGGCCTTAAAGAGGGCTCTACTCTTCCTCAACTGGCTGCCGTGTTGGGTCGTTTTAAAAAATGCGGGGAGGTTGCCGCAGACAAGTCATTCGCTGAATACCAGCCGTTGGTCTCATCAGCGGTAGGGCCCAAGCCTGAGGCACAGGAGATGCCGGAATCCCCATTGTTGGTTTATCAGGCGCTTGATCATATCTCTCAGCTCATAACGAACGGTGCAGAGTTGGAGAATGCGATTGTCGGAACCGCAAGCTTGTTCGGATTGTCCGAGTCCTGTTTGACTTGCTGCCATAGGCGTGGTGAGTGGTTGATGGACCAATATGCACGGCATTTCAAAGAGGGGCACCTGGGTCAACGCAACGCATTTACTTTGGGCAAGAGACCGAATGCCCACAGTATTGCTCACCGAGTTGGAGTGGGTGGAGTGGCCAATCCTGTCCAGCGCATGTGTCCGGCACCACCCAAGTTGACGGCATCGCATCCGGCCGCTGAGAAGATGTATGAAAGCCTGGTCGAACTTGCTCGCTCGGACGCTAAACGCTTTGTCGCGCTTGTAGAGAACGTTGTCAATGCTGTGCAGAGGAGCCACACGCAGTTGAAGTTTTCTTCGACCGAGAAGAAAGTTTTATATCTCCAGTTTCTGGAGGTTATAGGTTTTCAGAAACTTGCGTGGGTGGATGTGCGTGCGCCCGAAAACGGTCCTGATAGACAGCAAATGAAGACATATTGGAGTAAGGAGCTGTCTCTGCCCGAATCCCATGTTCGGGTGCGTTGGGATGATCCTGCAGGCCCAAGAAATGCAATGGGTGTCGCTCAAATAGTGGTCGATCAGCCCACTAAAGGTTTTGGTGGGCGCTCTCTGCAGCATGGCATGACAGCTATTCGATTTGTGGCATTTATAGCGCTGATTGGATTCGCCGGACGAGTGTATGTTGATGATAAAATCCGGAAGGAGAGAGCCATCCATGGCCGCTGAATATAGTCCTTTTTTAAGGTGAGGTGAGGCGTGTAGAGGCGCTAGCCAAGTGCGTTGACGCTGTGTGCATCAGTTCTGACTGGAGTTGCGCGGCAAGCAGGTGAGATGACTGCACAACCATAGCCTTTGGGTCTGGCTGTGTAGGGCTTCCGATGCGGTACATCGAGGCGATAATAAACTGAATGCTTCGGGCTGCCTCAGGAAGTTGTCGCGCTAATCGCTGTAGGTCGTCCGCTATCAAGCCCAAACCCTTTAACACTACCTTTAAGTAATCGACTGGTTTAGAGTCAGACAACTCAATACGGCCCACCCCATGTAGAAGTCCCGCAATAGCAGCCAGCCAGCGTTCGTCGTCGTTATAACCGCGGCATGCATCGAATGATCGTATGGCTACATCAAGGCCGTGTCTTGCGAGGCTGCCTGGCTGTCGGAGGCCTGCTTCTTGCATCGCGCCATTCAAGAAACGCAGCCCAACTGATGGTCGACCCAGCACTCGCCGAACAAAATCAGCTAACGGTTGCACCGGGCACGCGTCGATGAACAGTTCAATATCGACCACCAGATCTGGGTGGACCAGTTTCGACTCAGGCAGATGCAGCAGTGTGTCAGGCGTTTCCCCTAGAATGACAGTGTCTGAGCGCGACACGGCATTCCCCCGCTCACCCTCCCAGAGCACCAGCTGAACAGCACAGTCTGGGATTTGTGTGAGCTGGAGATCTCGGTGAGGTTGGAACATGACGACCTTATACTGCTCGAAAGAGTTTTCGATGGTCAGTTCCAACACCGGCAGGTCCTCTCCGTTTGGGATTTCCGTCAAATGGGTAATGGTCCCAATGAAGATTTCCGGCTCGGTTTTCCAGGTGGTGTTGACGACAATGCTCATGCGAAGTCCTCCTGTGCAGAGTGCAGAAGACGTTCCAGATTGTTGAGCAGTTGCGGCAGCGGGTCCTGAAGGGCCTCGTCGTCCATCAACCACATCTCATGTTCCACCCAGTGAGTGAGCGCAGCGAGATTACAGCTTTCGTCGCCCTCGCCAAGCACGGCGACGAGGTGAGTTCCGTCCGGAATTTGCATCGAGAATGCGAGTGCACTAGCCAAACGACTTGCGAAAGACTTTCGGCTGATAGCAAACAGTTGAGAATGGTTCATGAGTCACCTTCCTTCTTGGGATCAGTTTTGGCGTTGAATTCGTTAATGAGCAGGCGCTCGAACGCACTGCCATCGCGGCGGGTCAGGTTTGGTACATACCGGGAGTAAACGCGGAACAGCATTTCCGTGGTGGTATGGCCCATTTGCCTTGCGATCCATTCCGGGTTCTCACCCGCAGCCAGCCACAACGTTGCTGCGGTGTGACGTGTTTGATAAGGCCGGCGCTTGCGTAGTCCAAGATGGCGAAGCAGCGGGTACCAAACGCGCTTCGTCAAATTGTTGTGGTTGAGTGGTCCGCCGGTGCTGGTACAGAAAACAAACTGTTTGTTTCCAGTGACCTTTTTCTGCTCGCTGAGAGCATCGAAGACCAATTGAGACATTTCGATTGTTCGGAAAGAGCCATCGTTTTTTGTGTATTCCAGCCGGTCCTTCACCAAGGATTGGCGAACCAGAATCTGGCGCCGCTCAAAATCCACGTAGTCCCACTGCAGGCCGTCAATCTCACCGGTGCGCATTCCTGTGAAGAAACGCGCGATGTAATAATTCCGGAAATCCGGCCGCACTGTATCGATGATTAGCCTCACTTCATCGATGTCGAACGGCTCCACGTCTGTGCGCGGGACCTTCAGCGATTTAATTCCGTGGTAGGGTGAGCTAAACTCGTATCGATTGGCCGCTTCACTGAGAATCATGCGCAATGGCGTCAGGATTCGGTTTATTCTACTGGCCGAAAGACTTTTACCGCTCCGGGTTGTAACTTTGGCGAGTGAGGCCCGGAAGTCGAGAATGTCTTTTTTGGTGATGTGGCCAACCTCTTTTTCCCCGAAAAATGGTTTCAGGTAGTTCTCCAGTGTTCCTGCCACGGTACCGATATGTGACTGGCGCCACTGGATTTTCATTTCGTTCAGCCAGTCATTGGCGAAATCCCGAAACAGCGGTGTCTCGTGATAGCCTGGCACGTTGTTTTTGGCGAGAGCAGTGAACTTTTGAAGGTTGGGGCTGCCTGGAAAGTATGCTGAGTAATCAAAAGTCCCGAGCGTAATCTCGGCCTCAAGCTTCTTGAGGATTTGTTCCAGCTGTTTTCGATTTTTTGCAGTATCCGGGAGCGCAGTTTGTTCTCTGAAGCGCTTACCCTGGACTCGAAAGTCGAAGTACAGCTTTCCGGTTTCAGGACGTACAACGATTTTACCCACGGCACACCCCTCCCCGAGCCATTGGCACGGCAAAAGCAACCTTGCTGGCCTGGTCGAACATGTCCTGCTCGACCTTTTCCCAGATATAAAGGATTTTTCGTCCGCCAAATGGGCGAATGTAGTGAACGCCCTCTAGCAGAACACTGTCTTTGAGCCTTTCGCGAATAGTTCGCGCGTCATATTTGATGCGCTGGGCGAGTTCCTCGGTAGTCAGATACTCCTGTGACATAACTTTTCACCTCTGCTATCGTTTGGTTCTGGAGAACATACCGCATGACTAGCACTTCAAAATGTCCTCCTGTAGATCATTATGCACTCATAAAGACTCTTTGCAAGTCTTTTTGATCTCCTGTGGGTTAATTTGTTCTTTGGTGGGCCAAATGATTAAGTGCCATCTGTCTAAGCTGATGGGCGAGAAGAAACTCAAAATCGTCGACGTGGCGAGAGAAACTGGGGTTAACCGGGGCACTATCACCCGGCTTTATCACGAGACCGCGAGTCGCGTAGAGCTCGAAACTATCGAAGCTCTGTGTCGATATCTGGGCTGCGGCGTTGGTGATTTATTTGAGTTTGTGGATAAGCAGTAAGCAAAGTTCTGGCAGGGAGTAGTACAGGCAATGGCAATACCTGATTTCCAATCAGTCATGCGTCCGGTACTTCAAACAGTCAGCGACGGATATCCCCGGTCGTTGGCCGATGTGCGCGAGGCCGTGAAAGAAGCTTTTGAGCTGTCAGAGGAAGAGCGGAAAGAGCGTCTGCCATCCGGCAATCAGACGGTAATCAACAACCGGGTGGGTTGGGCAAGGACATATCTCAATAAAGCCGGACTTCTTACAATTCCGGAAAGAGGCATGGTGCAGATCACCGAGCGCGGTCAGGATGCGTTATGCAATGGACCCGAGCGCATCAGTGTTGCATGGTTAAAACAGTTTCCCGAGTTCCATAATTTCCATACCCAGAAACCAAAACCTGTCAGCGATTCCTTGAAGCCAGGGGACGACACCATTGAAGAGGCTACGCCTGACGAGCAGCTTGCCTCTGCGCACCAGTCTTTGATGGAAAACCTTGCCGACGAAGTGCTGGATAGCATCCGCAAAGCATCACCCTCTTTTTTCGAAAAGCTGGTCGTCGACCTAATGATCTCCATGGACTATGGCGGCTCCAGGAAAGAGGCAGGGCAGGCCACACAAACGACCAACGATGATGGAATCGACGGCATCATAAAGGAAGACAAACTTGGCTTGGATACCATCTACCTCCAAGCCAAGCGATGGGCCAATACGGTTCACCGTCCTGAAATCGATAAATTTATTGGTGCTTTGACTCGTCAGCGTGCACGCAAAGGTGTTTTCCTGACCACATCCGATTTTTCATCTGGTGCTCGCGATGCGGCCGCTGGACTGGATATGAAGGTTGTTCTCATCGATGGGCGCGAACTGGCTCAGCTCATGATCGAGAATAACCTAGGCGTTAATGTGAAGGACGTTTACGAGGTCAAGCAGGTCGATACTGACTATTTCATTGAAGAGTGACGCTCTGTTTTCAGAGGCTGTGTTCGCAGCTATCTGGCCAAAAATGGCGGATGCGTCGCTCGAATAAGTACAGCTGGAGTAGCGCACGAGCCACGCTCACAATGACCGGCCTCGGCAAGGATGAGTAAATAAGGGAGTACGCATGGTCAATCAAAATCCGGAACAAAAAGCCCGAGACGAGATAGATCAGCTCCTCGCAATCGCTGGCTGGGCGGTGCAGGACAAGAAAAAGATCGATTTTTCTGCCTCACTTGGTGTGGCTGTGCGCGAGTACCAAACTGATGTAGGTCCGGCCGACTATGTTCTCTTCGTGGATAAACAAGCCGTTGGTGTAATCGAAGCCAAGCCCGAGACCTGGGGTGAGAAAATCACCATCGTCGAAGATCAGTCCCAAGGCTACGCCAACGCCACGTTGAAGTGGGTCAACAACAGCCAACCTATGCGCTTTGTGTATGAAAGCACCGGCGTGATTACCCGTTTTACCGATGGCAACGACCCACACCCCCGCTCACGGGAAGTGTTCAACTTCCATCGCCCCGAAACATTGGCAAAATGGCTATATGAACCAAAAAGCTTTCGTGCCCGATTACAGGATTTTCCGCCGCTGAACACCACCGGCCTGCGGCACTGCCAGATTACTGCTATAACCAATCTTGAAGAATCGTTAAAGCAGGATAAACCCCGCGCTCTGGTACAGATGGCCACGGGCTCGGGAAAAACCTTTACCGCTATTACTTCCAGCTACCGTTTATTAAGAGAGCCGGTCAGTGCCAACCGAATCCTGTTTCTGGTAGACACCAAAAACCTGGGCGAACAGGCTGAACAGGAATTCATGAGCTTTTTGCCTAACGACGATAACCGGAAATTCACCGAGCTCTACACCGTCCAGCGCCTGAAAAACCAGTTCATTGCTAAAGATGCCCAAGTGTGTATTAGTACCATTCAGCGTATGTACTCCATCCTCAGGGGCGAACCGCTGGAAGAATCACTGGAAGAGCAGAACCCGGCGGAGCAATCCACCCGGCCAAAAGAACCCTTGCCGGTGGTCTATAACGACAAGATTCCCCCCGAGTTTTTCGACGTTATCATCATTGATGAATGCCACCGCTCCATCTACAACCTGTGGCGTCAGGTGTTGGAATATTTCGATGCCTATCTGGTAGGGCTGACCGCCACACCCGATAACCGCACCTTTGGTTTCTTCCGCAAAAACGTGGTTAGCGAATACGACCACGAAAAAGCCGTGGCGGATGGCGTTAACGTTGGCAACGAAGTTTATGTGATTGAAACCGAGAAAACCCGGAAAGGCGGCGAGATCACCGCTAAACAGCAGGTGGAAAGGCGCGAACGCAGCACCCGTCGCAGGCGCTGGGAAACCCAAGATGAAGACGAAACCTACACCGCCAAGCAACTGGACCGGAATATTGTTAATCCCGACCAGATCCGCACGGTGCTTCGTGCATTCAGGGATGCCCTGCCCAGCATTTTTCCAGGCCGAGAGGAAGTTCCGAAAACGCTAATTTTCGCCAAAACCGACAGCCATGCCGACGACATTATTCAGACAGTGCGAGAGGAATTTGGTGAGAGCAATCAGTTCTGCAGAAAGGTCACTTATCGGGTGGCCAACGACAAACTGGATGCTGACGGTAAAGTGATCGAAAAAGGCGAAGACCCTAAATCCGTACTCGCCCAGTTTCGTAATGATTACTACCCGCGGATCGCCGTGACAGTGGATATGATCGCCACTGGTACAGATGTGAAAGCGCTAGAATGCCTGCTGTTCATGCGGGATGTGAAGAGTAAGAACTATTTCGAACAAATGAAAGGCCGGGGCACCCGAACTCTGGATAAAGACAGTTTGAAAAAGGTCACGCCATCTGCGCAAGGCGCCAAAACCCACTACGTGATTGTGGACTCCATCGGCGTGACTCAATCCCTGAAAACAGCCAGCCAACCACTAATCACGAAGCCCAGCGTGCCCATGAAAGACCTGGCCATGGGCGTAATGATGGGCGCCAGCGATACGGATACTGTATCTTCCCTGGCTGGACGCTTGGCAAGACTGGACAAACAGCTGGACGACAAAGAGCGTGCCCGCATCGCCGGGAAAGCGGGCGGTATACCCCTGTTGACGATTATAGGTGAACTGTTCAATGCCATTGATGGCGACCGGGTGGAACAAAAAGCGTTGGAAATTGTCAGCCAGCCAGCGGGAACAGACCCTGGCGAGAGCGCCCGTGATCAGGCCCAGAAAGAACTGGTAAGCCAGGTTGCCAATGTATTCAACGGCGATTTGATCGACCTGATCGATAGCATCCGCCGAGATAAAGAACAAACCATTGTCCACGACGACCTGGATAATATAATCACCGCCGAATGGGCTGGTGAAACCACGGACAATGCCAAAGCCCTGGTGGAGGAGTTTGCCGACTACCTTCAGGGGCAGGCAGACAACATTGACGCTTTGAGCATCTACTTTCATACCCCTGCCAGGCGCAGCGAAGTGACTTACCCCCAAATCAAAGCCCTGCTGGAACAGCTTAGGCAGGAACGGCCAAAGCTCGCACCATTGCGCGTCTGGCAGGCTTATGCCCACCTGGACAATTACAAAGGCGAGAACCCATTGAGTGAGCTCACAGCCCTGGTGGCACTGATACGCCGCGTATGCGGCATCGACCCGGGAATCAGAACCTTCGGTAGCACCGTCAGAAAGAACTTTCAGGACTGGATCATGAAATACCACGCTGGTGGTAGCGACAAATTCAACGAACAGCAAATGGCCTGGCTGCACCTGATCCGCGACCACGTTGCCAGCTCATTCCACGTCGAGCGGGATGATCTGGATATGGCTCCGTTTGATGCCCAGGGTGGGTTGGGGCGGATGTATCAGTTGTTTGGGGAGCGGATGGACTGGGTGATGGGTGAGTTGAATCGGGAGTTGGTGGCGTGAGCAGCTTGGGGAAAGTCGATCTGGGAGCGTTAAAAAAAGCCGAATCCCGAATACTAGATGACATCCCCGATACTTGGGTTAAATCAACGCTGGGTGATTGCTTTGAATGGGGAAGTGGAGGTACACCAAGAGCTGGTAATAGCGATTACTATAATGGCGAAATCCCTTGGCTTGTAATTGGAGATCTAAACGATAGCGTTGTCGTGGCGTCGGGACAAACTATCACTAGAGAAGGTTTGAATAATAGTTCTGCCAAGCTTGTAGATGAAGGCACTGTATTGCTGGCTATGTATGGATCCATAGGGAAATTAGGGATTGCTGGCATGAGGCTGGCAACCAATCAGGCCATTGCTTTTGCCATACAGAATGAAATAGAAACAAAATATCTATTTTATTTTTTGCGATACGTGCGTCCAAATTTAAAGGATCTAGGAAAGGGAGCTACACAACAAAACATAAGTCAAACAGTAATCAAGGCTTTTCCTTTTCCCCTTGCTCCTTTGAATGAACAAAAGCGTATTGTCAATAAAATCGAAGAGCTCTTTTCCGAGCTGGAAAATGGTATCGCTGCGCTGAAAACAGCCCGCGAACAACTTAAAGTCTATCGTCAGTCTGTGCTCAAACATGCTTTCGAGGGCAAGCTTACTGCTCGGTGGCGAGAAAAAAACACTAGTGCGTCATGGCGGCTAGAAAAGCTGGGAAATCTACTTGCATTGCTTACCTCGGGATCGCGTGGCTGGGCAAAGTATTACTCGGACTCTGGCGACACATTTATACGTGCCCAGAACCTGAAATACGACAGGCTGGATTTAGATGAGAAAACCTTTGTTGCTTTGCCCAAAAAGACCGAAGGGCGAAGAACTCAAGTGCAGGTGGGTGATGTTCTTGTCACCATCACGGGTGCCAATGTAACCAAAACAGGACGGGTCTCTGCCGATGTCGGCACTGCATACGTAAGTCAGCATGTGGCTCTTTGTAGGCCCACAGAAGATATTGATTCAGAATTCCTTCATTGGTTTTTGGTGGCTGAGTCAGCTGGCAGAAAGCAACTATCGAAATTCGCGTATGGTGCGGGAAAGCCTGGTTTAAATCTAGATAACATCCGTTCAGTCGAGATCAACCTCCCTCAGCTTGAAGAGCAATATGAGATTGTAAACAAGCTACGGGAGCTGCTCTCCATTGAAGAAAATGTTTCGGCGTGCGTTGACGCTGAGTTGTGTCGTGTTGAATTAATCCGCCAATCCATCTTGAGAAAAGCGTTTTCTGGCCAGCTGGTAGCTGGCGGTGAAGTAAAGGGCGTGAAGTCTGAAATGGGACAGGGCTGTTCAAATGAACATTCTTGATTTGCAGAATGAATTTCGCGAGTTGATTGCACGCTTCCGTCAAGAAATTGAGGCGGCCAGTGCTATGACCCAGTTCGATGCTCATCAAGTGGCAGAAAACGTAATTTGTGGCTTGTTGCGTGAATTGTGTGACTGGCCAGATATGCACAATTTAAATGCTGATCAAGCGAATTTCCCCGGCATAGATCTCGCTGATGATACAGCGCGGGTAGCTGTTCAGGTTACGGCTACAGCTGATATTGGAAAAATAAAGCACACTATCGATACTTTTATAAGGCATAACCTTCACGAACAGTACGATCGACTAGTGCTCTATGTTTTGACCGCTAAGCAAGGCAGTTATTCACAATCTATTATTGAGACCGCCTGCCAAGGTAAGGTTAAATTCTCGTCTAGTCATGATGTCTGGGACTATCGAGAGCTTTGCGCTAAAGCCGCGGAGGCCCCGCCAAAACGGCTTCAGGCTGCGGTTGACCACCTGAAGGCACACCTGAGAGGGGTCCCAATAGGATTGGCGGATGAGGATATTGACCCGCCTAACAGCCCCGCCGAAACGTTAACGAGTAACCTTATCGATGTTTGGTTTCCTCCACGGTTGTACGTCGCACAGATAAATCAGGACCTCATAAAACGTCATGGTAAGCGAAAAGAGGGACGGTGGCGAAAAACTATACGCGAGTTAAATCAAGATATGGGCGTGCGCATTCCATCTGCCTATGTCATCCATAGCCGATCGGTGATTACGTTTTTTGATTTGACGAAAGATGCTAATCCATTTCGTCACTTGATTGAGCTGGGAACAGCAGAGGAACATTCAAGCCAGGATTTTTTTATGATCGACGATGATCATGAGCGCGTATTCAAATCTTTATTGCGGTTCTCTCTCCAGCATCGTCTGGCTAGGGAACGTGTTCATTGGGAAAGCGAGTCAAAGGAATTTATATTTTTGCCTCGCGAGGATAATCTAGACCAAAGAACAGAAACGTGGGAGGGCGCGAAAAAGTCCACGCGTACGGTGTTCACAAGACAGTACAACAAGAAAGATCCATCTAAAGTATTTACGCAGAAGCACCTTTCTTTTTCAGTAGATTTCTTGAACCTCGAAGATCAGTGGCTCATCTCTATAACGCCAAACTGGTATTTCAGTTACGGGCGAGATTTCAGAAAATCGCCTTTCGGCCAAGATAACTTGAGTTGGATAAAACGCCAGGAAAATAATCAGCAGGTTAGAAACCACTTCCGATTCATTGCAGCATGGCTTCTATCCCTCGATGAGGAAGATCTTTTTTCCGATCAATCCAAAGAGGACATATTTATTTCATTTGGTGAAATTCTTAGCTTTGACGGTGCACCTGCGCTCGATGAGTCAAGGTGGGCCGCTTTACCTTCACAGGTTAAAGATGAATTTGAGCGAAGGCTAGGGTTGTTCGAATAATGAAGCTTGTACATGTAAATGAGCCAAGGCTTGAATTTTTTAACGGTACTCACGTATGTCCTCGGCGGGGTATCTCTGCCTACGGCGTATATGATAGAAACTCACAAACTCGTCGCACAAATATTCTTCTTGGTGCGGTTGGAACCAATAAAGACTTGGAAGAGTTCTCTAACCTGCTCGATAGAATGAGTCATCCCATTCACGGTGCGAGCGAGGACCACAAGAGTAATTTATTCCCGGACTTTTGTGGGTTTAACAGTAAAGCAGGATTCCATTCAGAGCTTGTTTTTAATGAAGATCTAGGGCGTAAGCTCAGGCAGCTAGACATTGAAAAAGTAGTAAGAATAAAGGATCGAGTTCGACGGATTGACGAGGCTATTAATCTTTATTACGAGGAGGTCAAGTTTTTGGCGCAAAACAGGCCAGTTGATGTGGTTGTTTGCGTGCTTCCGAAAGCGATTTTCGACGCAGTCAGTAAGGATGCCTCCGCCGAAGGCGAGGAAAAACTTGAAGAAAGTATTGAGGTGCGATCAGAGTTTAACTTCAGACGTGCTCTGAAGGCGAAGGCAATGCACTTGGGGAAGCCTCTACAGTTACTACGGACCGAGTCTCTCACCTCCGGTGGTAAAGGTCAGCAGGACGATGCAACCAAAGCCTGGAATTTGGCCACAGCGCTCTACTACAAGGCTGGAGCGACCAATCCTTGGCGGTTAGAGAAAAATGGTGGGAGTTCCCTGTCATGTGCGCTTGGCATTGCTTTCTATCGCAGCAGAGACAAAAAAACACTCAATACCAGTCTGGCTCAGGTTTTTGATGAATTAGGCAACGGTCTGATTTTGAGGGGCACTCCAGTTCACCTGGAAAAAGGGGACAGGGTGCCCCGTCTATCTGAGGAACAGTCTTACACTTTGTTTAAAGCAGCTCTTGAAGAGTATCGGAATGCAATGCGAACGTATCCGGGTAGGGTAGTCGTGCACAAAACATCGAACTTCTCTGATCCGGAAATTGCAGGTTTCATGTCTGCCGCTGTTGATTTGCATATCGATACGGTGGATTTCGTGACGGTTATGGATTCACGGTTCAGGCTTTTTAGAAATGGGGGGTACCCGCCATACCGCGGCACCTCTCTGGTTCTGAATGACCAACGACAATTGCTCTATACGCGCGGATCTATCTGGTATTACAAGACTTATCCGGGAATGTATATTCCGCAACCGCTGGAGTTGCGTGTTGTAAGGTCGGATCAAAGTCCTGCATTTCTAGCGAAGGAAATCTTGGGTCTAACCAAAATGAATTGGAACAATACCCAATTGGATGGCAAATATCCGATCACTCTAAGTTGTGCAAGGAAAGTGGGTGAGATCATGAAGTATCTTGACGATAACGATCGACCACAGATCCGTTATGGCTTCTACATGTGATTGAATTTCCCTTGAAGTCCAATCAATGAACATCGACTCACTAAATTAAACAACCTCGTGTTTGCCGCTAAGGAACATCATCAATGAATACTTCGTCTATCGTTTCCCGCGTTTGGAGCTTCTGTACAACTCTGCGAGACGACGGTGTGGGCTACGGGGACTATCTGGAGCAACTTACCTACCTAATTTTCCTAAAAATGGCGGATGAGTACAGCAAGCCGCCCTACAATCGGAATGTGGGAATCCCGGAGGAGTACAGCTGGCAGTCGCTCACCAGTAAGAAGGGGGCCGAGCTCGAAGTGTTGTATGTTGAGCTATTGCGTGAATTGGGCAGACAGACCGGAATGCTCGGGCAGATCTTCACCAAGGCTCAGAACAAGATTCAGGACCCGGCCAAGCTGTATCGGCTGATCGATATGATCGATAGTACCCAGTGGGTATTGATGGGGGCTGACTTAAAAGGGGATATCTACGAAGGGCTACTGGAGCGCAATGCGGAAGATACCAAATCCGGTGCGGGTCAGTATTTCACGCCACGACCGCTGATTCGCGCTATGGTTGATTGTTTGCGGCCGGAGCCGGGTAAGACCATTGCTGACCCATCCTGTGGTACTGGAGGCTTTTTCTTAGCGGCCTATGACTTTCTCACCAATCCGGAAAACTTCCAGCTCGATAAAGATCAGAAGCAGTTTTTAAAACACAGCACGTTTTTTGGCAATGAAATCGTCGCCAATACCCGTCGTCTGTGCCTGATGAACATGTTTCTGCACAACATCGGGGAGATCGATGGCGATAGTCTGGTTTCCCCAAATGATGCGCTGATTGCAGCAAGCCCCGTCAATGTAGATTACGTGCTTGCGAACCCGCCTTTCGGAAAGAAAAGCTCTATGAGCTTTACCAATGAGGACGGCGAGCAAGAAACCGATGGGCTGACCTATAACCGTCAGGACTTCTGGGCCACCACTACAAATAAACAGCTCAACTTTGTTCAACACATCCGCAGTATGCTGAAAACCACCGGCAAGGCGGCTGTAGTTGTGCCCGATAACGTACTGTTTGAGGGCGGTGCCGGTGAAACCATTCGTAGGAAACTTCTGGAAAACACCACGCTGCATACCATTCTGCGTTTGCCCACGGGGATCTTCTACGCTCAGGGCGTGAAAGCAAACATTCTGTTTTTCGATAACAGGCCCGCTAGTCCCGATGCCTGGACGAAAGAAGTCTGGTTCTATGACTACCGCACCAACATCCACCACACTCTAAAGAAAAAGCCCATGCGATATGAACATTTGGCTGACTTTATCAAATGTTATAATCCCCACAATCCCAGCAAGCGAGTGGAAGCCTGGCATCCGGAAAACAATCCGGACGGCCGTTGGCGCAAATACGATTATGAAGAGTTGGTCGCACGGGATAAAACCAGCCTGGATATTTTCTGGTTGAAGGACAAAAGTCTGACTGACTTGGATAACCTGCCGGAACCAGACGATCTTGCTGAGGAGATAATTGAAAATCTGGAAGCTGGATTGAACAGCTTCAGAGAGGTTCTCAGCGGACTTTCCAAAGCATAAACGTTGAGCGGTAGGACTGTTTTCTGTGTCCAAGTCATTATTTTCGGATTCAGTGCAAAGGTCAGAATTCTTAAGCCTAGAAAAATGTGCCAAAAGCTGTGGACACACCATGGACACAATTTGGACACAGGCTCGAATTCGTGTGCCAAACAGCACAATTTCAGAAGCTGGGCAGCGGTCATCGCGTAGTTTGAAATTAGACTGGAAGAAATTTGCGAGAGTGCGGGGTTTTCAAAAGGCTGGTGCGTCTAACTTGCTGAAATATCGATCAAATGGCCCGCCCGAGAGGATTCGAACCTCTGACCTCCGCCTCCGGAGGGCGGCGCTCTATCCAGCTGAGCTACGGGCGGTCTTCAACAAAGTTGGCATTTTTGACCGTTGCCTTCGGTCCCGGATTTTTTCTCTGACCCTTGCCTCCGGAGGGCAACGCTCTATCCAGCTGAGCTACGGGCGCTTCGAGCTCGACGATGACTCGCCGATTTCGAGTGCGCAATCTTACGTGCGTAGCGGGTGTCTGTCCAGCCCCCGGCGGCAAGTCCTGACCTCAGTTCTGGGGTAGTCGCTGCTCGGGGGTAATCGATACCAGATTGTTGTCATTGCTGAAGGTGACCTCGCCATCCTGGATGGTCACCTGGAAGCTCATGGACCGGTCCGCGAGCGCTGCCAGGGCCTCAGTGCTGTCGCCGGGTAGGTGAACAATGGTGAGGTTGTCGAAACGTTCCAGCTTGCCGTGATGTTTGTCCCACCAGACTGGGAATGCGCGATCGCCATAGGTGTAGAGGATCACTTTCCCGGCGCGGTTGCAGGCCTTCCTTATTCGGTCTTCTTCTGGCAGGCCAAGCTCGATCCATAATTCAATTTCGCCGGTCAGGTCTTTCTGCCACAGCTCTGGCTCATCATCGGTGCTCAGGCCTTTGGTAAATTCGAGGGTGTCGCCGGCGTTCAGGGCAAAGGCAAGCAGCCGGATCATCACGCGCAGGTCCGTTTCCGACGGATGCTGGGCGATGGTCAATTGATGATCCGCGTAGTAGTGACGGTCCATGTCGGCGATGTTGAGCGTCGCCTTGAGGATGGTTGCTTTGAGCGCCATGGGCTTCCTGCATTGGTATCGGGATAGGGGTTTGGGCTAGTGTAATGCAATTCTTTCCCGGGTGAGTGTAAGCGCATGCCGATGTTGCGTGGTTTTCTGGTTCTGGTGCTGTTTTTTATTCTTGGCGAGTCTGTGCGCCTGCTTCTGGCGTTGCCGGTGAGTGGCGGCGTGCTGGGGATGGTGGTCATTACCTTCACGCTGATGCTTAAAGGCAACGTGAGTGATGATCTTGCTCGGGCCAGCCAGGGGCTGATATCGGTGCTGGTGCTCTTGATCATGCCGGGGGTGGTGGGTGTGTTTTTCACGGCGAACCAGTTCTCCGGGCAGTGGCTGGCGGTTGCGGCGGCATTGCTGGTGGGCACCTTTCTCAGTGTGCTGACGACGTTGTTGTTGATGAAAGCGGTGACGAAAAGAGGCGTTAGCGATGGTGAGTGAGCTACTCGCGCGCTTCCAGGCCCTGCCGGAGTCGCTTGCCGCCACCCCGATTCTTGCGATCGGTTTGACCCTCGGTGCCTTCTTTGCCGGCAACTGGCTGTTCTCCCGCATTGGCCGGCCTATCTGGCTGCCGCCGGTTGTTTTGTCTGCGTGTCTTTTATCTGGCTTCATCGCGTTGGCGGTGGATTACCAGGATTACCAACAGGGCGCGCGGTGGCTGACGGTGTTGCTGGGGCCTGCCACCGTCGCACTCGGGATTCCCTTGTACCAGCAGATGCACCATATCCGTGCCATGTGGCGCCCGATTGTGGTCACGCTGCCGATTGCCGCCACCATGGCGGCGGTTTACGCCGTGGTGATTGGCTGGGCTCTGGGGGCCACACCGGAGGTCCTGGCATCGCTGGCGCCCAAGTCGGTTACTGCGCCTATCGCCATCGGTATTACCGAGCAGTTGGGCGGTTCGGTGCCCCTGATGATGGGCGGGCTCCTGATCACGGGCGTGGTGGCAACCCTCTTCGTAGACCTGCTCGCGCGGCTTTTGCCTGTTGACGACGAACGGATTCTGGGCTTTGCCCTGGGGCTGAATGGCCATGCCATCGGAACCGCCAGGGCGTTTGAAATCAGCCATAGCGCCGGCGCGTTTGCGTCTCTGGGGATGGGACTTACCGGTGTGTTTACTGCCCTGATCCTGCCTCTGGTTTTCCGGCTGTAAGTCTGCGCCAAATCAGGTCATTCACCTGGCGTATAGCCCCATGTCGCAATTTCGATTGCCCTAAGTGTTTTCCGAGACTAGCTTGTTGGCCAGGCATTCGGCGCCGTTCTGCGCCGATGTTCCGTGAAAATTCCTAAAACAGCGACGGAAAACGCGATGAAAAAACTGATTGCAGCATTTGTCGGTTCCATGGCCCTGGCGGCGGCGCCGGTAGCCCTGTCTGCCGAGGCGACCAAGGAACTGAAGATGGCGTACGACGCCGACCCCGTGACCCTCGACATTCATGAGCAGCTGTCTGGTGGCATTCTCCAGCTGTCTCATATGACCTTTGATCCGCTGTTGCGCTGGACCAAGGATCTTGGTTTCGAGCCGCGCCTGGCAGAGAGCTGGACCCGGGTTGATGAAAACACCATGCGCTTCAAACTCCGTTAGGGCGTGAAGTTCCATTCCGGCAACGAGCTGACGACCGCGGATGTGAAGTTCACTTTCGACCGCCTGAAGCAGAGCCAGGATTTCAAGGCCATCTTCAAGCCCTTCAGCGGCATCAACATCATCGATGATTACACCTTCGAGCTGGTCACCAGTGAGCCCTATCCGCTGCTGCTGAACACCGCCACCTATATCTTCCCGTCGGAGTCTGTCAACGTAGATGTCGCGTTTAAGTCATCAGCTCTTTAACAATTGGCCGCCTTTTCCGGGTTCAGAGTGACTGATTCCGGCAAGCTGAAGTTTCGGATATCACCAGACCAGCGACGCGGGTTCTCGGCTTTC
>NZ_JBSXNQ010000051.1:0-145093 GCF_056857715.1 Marinobacter sp. L-13 | reverse complement strand
AGGACGGCAGGCGCGGATCTTCCATCAAGGCCAGAGGCGACAAAGCCGCCTCATCAAACAGGCCGGATATACGGGCGCAAACCTGTCCCTGACATTGAGTGCTGAGACCTTGCAAACGGGGAGGAGACCATATACGGATTAGCAAAGCGTAATCCGACAGACTGCGGACACCCTCGATCAACCTAAGAGCCCGTCAAATCCAGATCACGAAGGCGCCCAAGAAGCCCATCGACCAGCCCAGGCTCTGCCAATACATCGTCCCACTGCAGTCGCGCAGGCTTGCCGTCGAGATACCATAGGCGGTTCGCCAATATCTCAGCATCCCCGCCATCATGGGTAACACAGATCATCGCCATATCAGGTTGCGAGTTCAGGATTCCGGCGATCAAGGCTTTCAGTTCGCCGGCCATGATGGGGTCCAGCGAGGCAAACGGCTCGTCCAGCAAGAGCAAGTCCGGTTTCACCGCCAGGCAACGGGCCAGGGCGGCTCTTCGGGCCATACCGAGTGACAGTTGGTCCGGGAGATAATGGCCGTATCCGGCCAGGCCAACCTGGCCCAGCAACGTCCCGGCCTCGTCATCGCTGGCACCAACCAGCCTGAGATTGGCGTGTAAAGTCCGCCATGGCAGCAGGCGATGCTCCTGAAACAGGTAGCCCACCCGGAGCTGCTCCCGGCCGATAACGGCGCTCTCTGGCACCGATTTATCGAGACCGGCAATGGCGTTCAGTAACGTGGTCTTGCCGATTCCCGAGGGTCCCAGCAGGCAGATGCGGTCGCCTCGCGAAACGGTTGCGAATACCTCTCCGAGCACCGGCTGGCCGAAATCACGGCCGGCGATTCTGAGTTCAAGCATGAGCGGCCTCCGGCTGGCGCCAGCGGCTGGATCGACGCTCGAGGGGCTGCAGGATGGCCAGCTCGATCAGCTGGACGACGGCTATAAAGGCCAGGCTGTAGGCCAGAATGGCGGCCACGTCGAATACCTGAAACGCCATATGCAGCTGGAAGCCGACGCCACTGGAGCGGCCCAGCAGTTCCACCACAAGGACAATCTTCCAGATCAGGGCAAGACCACCCCGGGTGGCGGCCATGAGGTAGGGAAACAGCTGCGGCACCCACACTTCACGCAACCGTTGCCAGCGGGTGAACTCGTAAACGGTGGCCATTTCCTCAAGCCGGTAGTCGAGGCTGCGGGCGCCTTCGCGAACCGTCACCGCAACGTTGGGCACTTTGTTGATCACGACCGCCATCACGGCAGCCACTTCCACCAGGCCGAACCACACGTACATAAGGATGATGGTGACCAGCGCCGGCAGGTTGAGTAACAACACCAGCAGGGGATCGAACAGGGCATTGGTGGTTTGTGACCGGCCCATCACAATGCCGATGGCGGTGCCAATCGCCATGGCCAGAACAAAGGCGACCACCACGCGGGCCAGGGTCGCCCCCAGGTGATGCCAGAGCTCGCCGGACGCCGACTCCCGAACCATGGTGTCCAGTACGTTCGCCGGCGTTGGTAAAAGGGGCGACTGAAGCAGCCAGGCCGTCAGCGCCCAGAGCACGACAAACGAGGGCAGAACTATCCAGTAGCTCCAGAGCGGCGGGCGGCCGGTAGGGCCTTTCACGGCTGGCTCCGGTAAAACAGATTGGCGGGCATCAGGCGGTCCGGGTCGGCACCTGTGAGGGTCATCAATCGCTGCAGGTCTGCAATACGCTGTTCTGTTTGTGGCGCAGGCGTGCCGGCGACGAAGCCCTCGCGCAATGCCGTGAAGACGCCATCTTCAGGATTACCCATCAGGGGACGCAAGCGTTGCCAGGGTGATTCACTGTCCGCCAGCTCGGCTTTGGCCTCTTGAAGGGAGGCCGCGAAACCATCTATCAACGATCCATGATCGGTCGCCCATTTCGCAGAGAAGACATAACCCAGCACCGGCAGGTTGCGATCCAGGTCCAGCTCAGTGAGCAGATCGGCCATGCTGAAGGCCGACCGCCAGCCGCCCTCACCCCGGAGACGGGCCGCGAAATGCCAGTAGGTGACGATCACGTCTACCTGTCCCCGCTTGAGAGCCTGGCTGAGCAGCGGCGGAGCAGCGAACTGGATCTCTGCGGATTCGTCCAGATTGATACCCTGCCGCTCCGCGACTTTCTGGAGCAGTATCCAGCCCTTGCTGTCCGGCCCGCCGGCTACGCCGATGCGCTTGTCCGCCAGATCCGCCACCGAGCGGATCGGGGAAGTCTCGGCGACAACGATATCGCCGATCTGGGATGAAAAAGGCACATAAAGGTAGGGCGCTCCTGCCTGAAACCTGGACTGCGCCCACAGCAGGTCGGCCACTGCGCCATTCACCGAACCGCTGGTGACCGCGAGCCTGGAGGCCGGCAGGTTGGCCACCGGTTTCAGGTCCAGCCGATAGCCATTCTCCCGATCCAGTTCCCGATGCAGGATATGGTCAAGCTCCCAGTGGGCCGTGCCGAACTGCAATACGCTGACGGACAGTACGGGCAGCTCAGAGGCTCCCTCCCCGGTCTGGGCACCACCTGCGAGGCTGAAGATAAGACACACCAGGGCGGTCACTCCCTTTTTGATCCAGCGATCGGCAAGAGAGGGTTGGGAGACTAGAGTTATTGTTGGTTGTAGGCTCATTGCTCCACGATACGAAGCCCACAGCCCGGCAAGAATAGTACTTTGGTGCCTGTTTTTTGGTGCGATGGTCGCATTCAACCCGACACCAGGATGGCGTGTAATGAAACCATCACAATAATAAACAGAGGATCGACTCCGACTCCGGCGATTCTCTGCACAGGAGGCCGCTATGCTGAACGAGCTCGATGCCGCACTCTCTTCCGAAAACCGTTATCATGATTCGGAAGCCATTCCCGACACTGAAAACAAACAGGTAGACCCATCCATGGAGCCGGCTTACAAGATCCTGATTGCCGACGACCACCCACTGTTCCGGGAAGCCATCAGCAGCGTTATCGCCTCTGGCTTTGAGGGCAGCGAGATCATCGAAACCGACGATCTGGACAGCGCTCTCGACATTACCCGTGAGAATGACGACCTGGACCTGATCCTGCTGGACCTGAACATGCCCGGCATGCATGGTCTTAACGGCCTGATCACCCTGCGCAACGAAGCCCCGACGATTCCGGTGGTTATTGTCTCTGCCGAGGAAGACAAGCAGGTGGTGCTGCAGGCCATTACCTACGGCGCCTGCGGCTTCATTACCAAGTCCTCGCCCAGGGCCCAGATGACCGAGGCCATCCAGCAGATCCTGAACGGCAATGTCTATCTGCCTTCGGACATCATCCGAACCGGCAAGGAGAGCAATACTCGTCGTAGTCGCAATGAAGACAACCCGATTTCACCGGAGCTGCTCAACTCACTGACACGTCGGCAGCTGCTGGTGCTCGAGCGCATGTCCAAGGGCGAATCCAACAAGCAGATCGCCTATAACCTGAACATCGCCGAGACCACGGTGAAGGCCCATGTATCAGCGATACTTCGCAAGCTCGGGGTTCACAACCGCGTGCAGGCGATTCTCTCTGCCAGCGATGTGGATTTCAGTCAGTATCTGAAGCGGTAATAAGGTCAGGGTTTGACAGGCTAAAAGCAAAAAGGGTCAGGTGACATGTTCATCTGACCCTTTTCGTATGAGACCGCAGTCAGCTTCTCAGTAGATGACTCAGCGCACTGCGCAGCTTCAGAGGCTTCACCGGCTTGTTCATCAGCAGGTGCCCAAGTTCGCGGATATGCTGCTTGAGTTCATTGGTGTAGTTAGCCGTAATCATCACCACTGGCGCCGGACATCTCCGGCGGCCATTGATCTCCGCCACCACATCCACGCCGTTTTCATCGTTGTCCAGATGATAGTCCGCCAGGATCAGGTCCACTGCACTGGTAGCCGGATCCAGCTGACGCTCGAGATCCTCAAGGGACACCGCCGTCACCACCTGGCAGTCCCAACCTTCGAGCAGGGTTTGCATGCCCTGGCAAATAGACTGGTCATTGTCGATCACCCAGATCCGGGCACCGCCAAGACCACTATCGAAAGACGCGGCTCGATTCTGGTCGGCACCCGGTTGCCGGGGTTTCAGTTTGCCGACCGGGACCCGGACGCTGAAGACTGACCCCCTGCCCTCGATGGAATTCACCGTCACCTCGTGCCCAAGCATGCGGGATATCTTGTCCACGATGGCCAGACCAAGCCCAAGGCCTTTATCGGGTTGTGAGCCAGCCGGACGGATGCGTTTGAATTCCTGGAAGATCTCGGTGAGTTTGTCCTCGGGAATACCAGGGCCGGTATCCCACACCTGCAACAGGACATGGTCCTTTTGTCGACGGCAGCCAAGCAGAATCCGGCCATTGCCGGTATAACGGATGGCGTTGGTCAGGAAATTCCGGAGGATCCGAGCCAGTAGCTGGGAATCCGACTCCACAATCGCGGAGCTGGCAACGAAATCCAGTTGCAGCCCCTCGGCCGTGGCCATCTGCCGGAATTCCCGGGCGATGTTATTGAGCAAGTCCCGAAGATCAAAGGCGGTGACATCCGGTTTGATAACGCCGGCATCGAGCTTGGAAATATCCACCAGGGTGCCCAGAAGGTTTTCGACGTCATCCAGAGAGGTACTGACCGACCGAACCAGGCCTTCCGCCTTGGGCCCGAACGACTGTTCCAGCAGAGCACTGGTAAACAACCGTGCGGCATTCAGAGGTTGCAGCAAGTCGTGGCTGACCGCAGCGAGGAACTTGGTTTTCGAGAGATTGGCCCTCTCGGCCTCCAGCTTGGCATCCCGAAGGCGGGCCTCTACGGTAGCCCGCTCGGTGATTTCCTGGCGTAGCTGGTTGTTCAGGCCGGTCAGGGCCGCGGTGCGCTCCTTCACCCGTCGCTCCAGGTTGTCATAGGCCTGTTCCAGTGCCAGGGCGGTCTTGCGGCGGTCGGTGATGTCCCGGATCAACACAAAGAAACCGATGATGTCTCCCTGCTCATCGAAATTGGGAACGTAGGAGCGCAGCATGTGGCGCACCTCACCCTGCTCACCGGTCTCCTCGAATTCAAACGTGACATTGTGGCCGTCCATGACATCGAGGATCTGGGGAAGTAGGCGCTGGTAGAACTCGGGCGAATGTACCTCGTTGAGACGCTTGCCGAGGGGCGACTCACCTTTGCGCCCGTACCAGGACTCGTAGACCTTGTTGCAGAACTGGATGGTCATATCGGCCCCGATGTAGGCAATCAGCGCCGGCACATGATCGGTCACCACCCGAATCCAGCGCTCGCTCTCTTCGAGCGCTTTGATCCGCCGGGCCATTTCGCTGTTCTTCACATCGGTGATGTCGGAGTAGAGCACGACCAACCCGCCTTCCCGGGTCGGTCTCTCGGTAACCTGAACCCAGCGGCCGTTGGCCAGCAGAAACACCACGCCTTCCGAATCCGGATGGCTGTGTTCCTCCAGAACCAGACCGCAGGCCACCGCCTGCCGCTTCACGTCTGAAATCCGGGTGCCTTGGCCTGGCGCCTCAACACCGGCATGCCGCCAGTAGCTCCGGAACCGACTGTTGCTCTGGATCAGGCAATGCTGGTTATCAAACAGCACAAAGCCGTCGGCAATGCTCTCGATGGCATCGCTCAACCTCTGGCGGGTTGTCTCGGCTTCTTCCCGGGCCCGATTCAGGGCCTTGTTGCTGCCCTTGAGCTGTTCCATGGCCTGGTTCAACGCCTCGGTTCGCTCCCGAACCTGCTCGGCAAGCACCACCGAGTGCTCGAAGGCCGCGTAGGGCTCCGGCTTATGGGCAGAGCCGGACTCCACCCGGACAATCAGGGCATCGCGAATCCGCCGCAGGCGCTCGTTCTCCGCCTCAAGTTCGGCAATCCGGAGATCCCGCCTGTCTTCAACGGGTGCTTCAATCTTGTCCGGAACGGACATCAGGCTGGCCAATGACCACCCCCGTAAACGTCTGGTTGATGTGCATACCGTCGAACTGCTCGCCGTACGTGTTAAAGCCAATCACATTGTGGTGGCGGAGGAACTGGGAGACCGCTTCCACCTCCCCGGTGAGTTCAGCCTCCAGCCTGCGCAGAAAACAATCGCAGCCGATGGTCACCAGAGGTGGCCCCACAACCCGTTCTGCGGCTTCTATCTGGGTACGAACGCTGTCCAGCAGGGATTCCGGCTCCATGGCCGTCATCACGATTCCGGTTTCCACGGCGCAATAGAAAGTCAGACTCTTGTCCGGGTTCACCCGCTGCACCGAGCGGACAAAATAGTGGCCGCCGATTTTCACCCCCATGGGCCGTAGCGCGAACACCTTGCGATCCAGTGCTTCGACATCCACGCCAACGGCTCGGGCATAGGCATCGGCCGCCGGCTCTGCATTAAGCTCGAATACCGTGCGGCTTTCCGCGCAGGCGTCCGTCACCACCAGCTTTTCACTGCGTTCGACCATGTGGTGCGTGGAAAATACCCGGAAATCCAGCGGTGTATTTACCAGCAACACCGTGGCAGCTCCGGTATGGAACTGGCCGTCGTAGAACACGTGGGTGTTGGCCAGACGCTCATCGTCGCCGGCAGAACCGCCAAACTGGGGAATGGTGCCAAGGGCCGAGTTGAGCGTTGCCAGCACCAGCTCTTCACGGCTGGACAGGCCGTCCAGCAGCGTGATGGCAAAGGTGTTGCCTTTGACCGGCGCGAGTCTGGCATCCCGGCAGGTCGAAAGCAGGCCGTCGATTACCCCCTGGGCATCCTGCAGGGTGAATCGGTCCAGCTCCCGGATCAGCGCGCAATCAATGGCGAAATAGCGGCTGTCAAAGCCGATGGCGGTGATGCATCCACGTCCGTAGCCGTCCGGAGTGATCTCCCCGGCCGAAGTGCAGCCGCAGACGCGCACACCCTGAAAACTGTGCTCAAGGGCACTACCAAGTCGACCCAGGTCGTATTCCGCAGAACAGAAGAAGAGTACACAGCCAAGATGCTCGTGGCTGAGCTGGCTGGCGAGATTGGTGGCGGCCAACATGGGATCGCGAACGCTGGAGCTCGCTACCCGGACCGCAGGCAGGGTCGTCGCTGGCTTCATAAACGCGGTTCCCGAAAACGGATGACTTTTCACCGATTCTACGGCATCCGCAAACGCAGCCAATGCGACTTCAGTGCTTTTAATCGGCGCGCCAAAATGATTGTAAGCCATTGATTAAACTGCCTCCTGAATCAATGCCTGGTGGCGCTGCCGGTTTGCCTCAAGGCAAACCGGCACTTTAGTCTTAGACAAACCAGCGCAGCGAGAGGCCTCCTGCCACCCGCAACGCCAGGTAGGGCTTAGAACATCACGATGGCGCCAAGGGCGATGGTGTCCGCCTCAGTGGTGGTTGCACCGGTGGTGCGGTTGTTGTCTTCGTACATGTTGTACTCGGCAACCAGCTTGAAGTTGCTGTTTACATCGTGGAAGAACCCGAGCGTTGTGCTCTCGGTTTCCAGATTCAGGATTTCAGCGTCCGTCTCGCCGTAGGAAAGCACAACGCGATTGGCACCGAAGGCATAGGAGCCCTGAACCAGGAAGCCGTCGGCATCGTCTTCGGTCACCGCACCGTTGCCGATCAGAACCGGATTATCTCCCTTGGAAGTAAAACCGGAAGCGGCCAGGGTCAGTCCCGCGACCGACGCCTTGATACCGTACCCGAGGCCCGTGCTGTCGACGGTTGTCGTGCCGTTCTCGGCAGACTGGTAGCGGCCGTTCACCCAGCCGGTCAGGGCCACGTCGTTCAGGTTGGCGTTATAGGTTACCTCGGACTCGAAGCGGGGTGCGGCGTTTTCATCGTTGGCGCCGGTGACCGTATCGGCGGGATCCAGCACACCGGCCGCGACTTTGAGGCCGCCCATATCCGGCGAGCGATAGGTAATCTGGGCGGAGGGTGTCGGGTAAGGATAGCCTGCGCGGATATTGCCGAAGGAAACGCCACCGGCAACGCCCGGGGAACCGAATCCCATCAGGATTTCGTCGAGGAAAATGTTGGAGCGGGCATACAGGCCGAAGTCCTTACCAATCAGCACCTGACCAAAATCGCCGTCTACCGTGGCATAGAACTGACGCACGTCGATGGCGGTGTCTGTGGGTGAATCAAGACTGTCATTGATGGTGGTCCAGAACGAAGAACGTCCGCCCAGGGTCAGATCACCCATATCCTTGCTGAAATTGAAGCCGATGGTGTTCGGCAGGAAGCCCATCTTGATGCGGGAATCCCGAACGTCGTTCTGCTTGTCGTCACGGTTTACGTAGAATGCGTTGAAGTAGCCATCCACGGAAAAGCTGGTGCCGTCCTGGTTATACAGCTCAACAGCGGCATTGGCTCCTGCGCTGGCGCCCATGGCCGCTGCCATGGCAATCGCTAACCCTGACTTTCTGACGTTATTGTTTTTCATAGTTCCCCCGGTTGTTTTTGGAAATCTGGGATCGGAGGCCCGGATCATCCGGACGCCCCAGGCGCGGTCTGTCGCCTGAATTCCATGGTCGGTGATGCAAGGGAGGGGGAAAATGCTTCGACGGAGCAGGTTTTCTGCTCATTTGGGAGGCACTTGAATTGAAACTTTGGGAGTACGACCCGGCGGATCAGTCGCCGGGGAACTGAGCCAGTTCCTGCAGGCAGTCGTTGAGGAAGTCTTCGGGGTCGGCCATCACCGCCTCATCGGCAACGACGCCAAACTGCACCTGGTCGGCGTAGCTGACAATGCTGATACCCAAACCGATATCCCCGGCCTGGGGCACCCAGAACATCTGTTCGGTTATCCGGCAGCCGGCAATATACCGGGCCTCCGGAGTGCCGGGCACGTTGGACACCACGGCACTGGCCTTGCGGTAGAACACCTCGGCCAACGGCTCCCGCCAAGGCTCTGGAACAATCGTGGCGCTGGCCGCGAGACCCCAGGCAATGCCGGGCTGCCAGCTTTTCTTAAGACGGCGGGTTTCGTGCTTGATGCGGAAAAGTCGCTCGAGGGGACTTTCACCATCCACCGGCAAAGGTACAAACACGGTGCCAAAATAATTGCCCAGCGCGCCGGGTGCCGGCTTGAGCTCCTCGGGCAGGCGACTGCGAATATCCACCGGTACGGCGGCATGCAGCACGGCTTCATCGAGGTCCTCGCCTTCAATGCCCAGGCGGGTGCGCACAGCCGCCGCCACACAGCTCAGCAACACATCGTTGATGGTTACATTGGTAGCTCGGGCAATGTTTCTGAAGCGGTCGAGGGGCACTGGCTCGGACCAGCGACAATGTCGCCTCCCCAGCAACGGCTGCCTGAGATCCGTCGCCGTGTCTTCCGGCTCCACCAGGAACTCCGAAAATTCATTGACCAGCTTCAGGCTCTTCTGGGCGACCCGCTCCAGCAAGCGACCCGCGTCCTGCCATTGATTACCGGCGGACCGGTCTGCATTGCCAGCACCGTGGGATTCTTCAGAAGGCTCTTCGGATGCCATCAGTTGCCCGAACCAGGCCTTTGCCGCAGCCGTCCAGCGTGACAGCTCCGCGATTTCGGGGGCGCCGTAAATGGCGGGATGCTGCTGGGGAGAGGATGGGCACAGTCGGTCAAAGATGCCCAGCAGAGACAGGCCATCGGCGTAACAGTGATGAATGCGCAGCAGTAGCACCGCCCCACCCTCGGCATTGGGCGCAAGCCAGAATTTCCAGCGCGGGCGATACATGGGCAGAGGCTGGTTCAGACGCGCGGACACCCATTCCTGAAGGCTGTCGGGCGTGAAACGATCCACAACCACATCAAGGTGGTGGCTAACATCAAACGTCGGATCCTGCTCCCACCACCAGGCAGGTGAGCGTTTGACGGGCATGTACCGGAAACGCTCCCAGGCCATCCAGTACACCCGAAGAAACTCCCTGAAACGGGGCGCAGTGAGCCCATCAACCCGCAGCATCACGGTGATGGTCATGGGGTTTTCCGGGCGCTCCAGGGCCAGCCAGGCCGAATCAGCAGGTAGCAGGAGATGCGATTGCTCGTGACTCAAACCCGAACGTCCCTGGAGAAGTAATGAAGAAAGGGGCCCTGGATCCAATGCCAAGCAGGAGGCGCCCTAAGTAAAAACCGAACTCCGCATTGTGCCAGACAAGCCGCGCCGTCTCCATATGCGGCACCAGCGCACGCTGTTACAAAAAATTACACGTGAGTAACTGTTCAGTCCTATACTGGTTATAAGCCTTGGTGCAATGGTTATTAAACGCTGCCGATCCGTGATCGATTGGCCCTGAGACATCAAAAAATCCGTACTCAGAGCCAGTAACATAACGAGATGATCGGGGTACAAAAGGCTTACCAGCACAACCAAATTCCAACAACAGGCCATTGCCGTGCTGGGTGGGAGAACAGTTATGAAAGCGAGCCATGTTCGCAAGCTGATCAAACCGATTGAAAGCGCCTACTCGGAAATGTTTTCCGGGCATGTGTATCGCGTCGGCAAGGGCGCTGTTTCCGTTCGCAACCACAGCGGCAAAGCGGAGCAGACCGTAATTGGCGTGCACGGCTTTCTGGAAAATCACTGCTACTTCACCCAAGCTTATGAAGCGCCGACCACTGAACTTATCCTGCTCACCTGCAGTAACTACCACATCCCGGTAAACGGCGTTACGCCGGAGACGCCGGAATGGGAAGTGCCGATCAAGCAGTTGGAAGGCACGATCGAGTACGACGCCTGCATTCTTAACCAGGCGCTCTCCAGCCTACCGACTACTCAGAACATCCGGGTTCATGGACATTCCCGTGGCGGAGCGGTCATTCTGGAGGCCATCAAGCAATGGCCCGAGCTCTATGATGACGTGGAAGTGGTACTGGAAGCACCCGTGCTCCCCAACGGCAGGCTGTCGGCGCTGGTGACCACCATTCTGGAACCTGTAAGCCACGGTATGTGGCCCTGGCTGATACGCCTGATCAACAGCGCTCCGTCGTCCGCCTACGGTCAGACCTTCTTTGGCAAGATGAACCCGCGCAAGAAGCAACTACTGAGCAAACTGTTTTCCGCCACCAAGGATCATCTGACCATTGTTCGTAACATCGAGAACATCATGGACTGGATGGCACGGACAGACACCAGCGTCTACAGCCATGTACGCCACGGCACCTTCCTGATCCCTGCGGTCGACCGCATTCTGGATCGCTCATCCATGCTGGCCAGCGCCCGCCAGAGCCCGACCACCATGCGAATCGTGGAAACCGAGGCACCGAGCCACTTCATTACGCTGGACAGCAAGGAATGGGTTCCGGGGTTCGAAACGCTCCCGACAGCCGCGCAGGGCTGACGCCCGGCTTGCACCCTGCTGCAAGACCACTGCAGCTCCGCTAAACTACGCTCTTTTCCTCAGGTTTAGTGGAGCCATCGCCCATGTACCGTGAGCGCCTCGTCGCTACCGAAGCCCGCTCTGAAAGCGCTCGCCGGCTGCAGCAACTGCTTCTGGACTACCATGATTTCCGGCGCCTGAAAGCCGAGCATCCGCTGATGGAACACGCCGTCTCCGTCGCCGACTGGCAGGCGGAGCGGCTGAAGTCGACCCATGAGGATCTTTATCGCCATCCCGGATATCACCACGGCCTCGAATTTCTGCTGACCGACCTCTACGCCCCGGCCGGCATGACCCGCCGGGACGACAATATTGATCGGGTGTTTCCCAAAATGGTGAAGTGGTTGCCAGATAATCTGCTGGACACCTTCGCCGGCCTCGTGGAACTGAACCTGATCACCCAACAGCTGGACCTGGAGCTCGCCGAACTGTTCCATCAGCAAGGTGTGTCTGCGCGGGCAATCACCACGGACGCCTATTGTGCAGCCTACCGGGAGAGCCGACGGCTGGCGCAGAGAGAGAAACAGATTACCCTGGTGGCAGACGTTGGCCAGCAACTTGATCGCTATGTCCGCAACCGCACCCTTGGATGGCTGCTATCGATGACCCGGGGCCCGGCAGAGATGGCCGATCTGACGGATCTGCACAGCTTCCTGCACCGGGGCTATTCCGCCTTCCGGAAGATGGACGATGTGGAGCTACTGATCGACCGGCTGGTTTCCCGGGAGCAGCGGGTAATGCGCAACATTCTCGACCATCACCCGGACCCGTTCAGCCTGCCGGAAAACCTCTGAGCCGGGGATAGTTGGCTGGCTCAGGCCTTGATGATCTGGTCCAGCTGGGAGTGGATTTCCTGCTCGATCCGCGATTTGAAGGGCCGCAGCATCATGCCCAGCTCCAGGTGAATGTGCAGGTCTGTCGGCGTGATGTTCAGGTGCCCCTTGACGCCACTGCGCTTGAACTTCAGGTGGTCGCCTTCCCACTCATAATGCACGTCAAACTGACTGGACAGGTCTTTGGCAAGGGATTCTGCGGCCTGCCTTGCGTGTTCTTGATCCAGGGTGTGCGGGCGATGTACATCAATTACAGACATGAAGCGGTTTTCTCTCGGATTTGGATAGATTTACAGTTTAGGGCGCTATTTAACTCACCGCCACCCTTGTAGCAACCCCGTCAGCGGTTAGAATACGGGGTTCAGATTCTGACAGGACATGCCCCATGAGCGAGCAGCAAACGCCAGCCAACCAGGCCGCAAACAGCAACGGCCAGGACGACGTAACCCATTTCGGGTTTCGCAATGTGCCCAAGAGCCAGAAAGCGAGCCAGGTGGCCGAGGTGTTCCACAGTGTGGCGGGCAAGTACGACCTCATGAATGACCTGATGTCCATGGGAATTCACCGGCTCTGGAAACGTTTCACCATTGAGCTTTCGGGCGTGCGTCCCGGCCACCAGGTGCTGGACATTGCCGGCGGCACTGGCGATCTCACCATGAAGTTTTCAGACCTTGTGGGTCCGTCCGGCAAGGTGGTGCTGGCCGACATCAATGCCTCCATGCTGCAGGTGGGCCGCAGCCGGCTGACCGATCGCGGCTATGCGGGCAACATTGAATACGTACAGGCGGATGCCGAGCATCTGCCGTTTCCGGACAACAACTTCAATGCGGTATCCATCGCCTTCGGTCTGCGCAATGTCACCGATAAAGACCAGGCCCTGCGCGACATGACCCGGGTTCTCAAGCCCGGCGGCAAGCTGATGATCCTGGAATTCTCCAAGCCGACCAATCCATTGCTGAGCAAGGCCTACGACACCTATTCCTTTTCCGCCCTGCCCCTGATGGGCCAGCTCATCGCCGGCGACAGTGAAAGCTACAAGTACCTGGCCGAATCCATCCGCATGCATCCCGACCAGGACACCCTCAAGGGCATGATGGAGAACGCCGGCCTGGTGAACTGCAAGTACTACAACATGACCGGCGGTATCGTCGCCCTGCACGTGGGAATCAAGCCCTGATGTTTCCCGGCCCCACCCTGCTTTCCGCTGTCTCCGCTATCCTGGAAAGTGCCCTGAACCGGGCACTGGAACTGGATCAGGCGGGGCATAGTGCCTTGATGGAAGCGTTGGCGGGGCCGGTTCAGTTCAATATCACCGACCCGATTGCCCTGACCTACACCCTGGACCGGGCCGGAAACCGCGTCCGCGTCGGCAGTCAGCCGGTCGAACAGCCAGCGCTCGAGATCACCGGCAAACCCATCGCCTTTGCAGCGCTGGCCACCGGCGATGACCGGGTCTTTGCCGACGGCCGTCTTGACGTGACCGGCGACACAGCGCTGGCCCATCAGCTGCAACGAGCCCTGAACCAGCTTGAACCGGATTGGGAAGCCGCCATGGCCCGGCACATCGGCGATGTGCCCGCACACTTCCTCGGCCAACGGGTTCGCGGCGCTATCCGATGGAGTCGACAGGCCTTTCAGTCCCTGAATGCCAACATCGAGGAGTATGTGCACGAGGAAAGTCGCGCCCTGCCCGGTCGGCGGGAGCTGGAAGCTACGTTCGAGGATATCGACGAACTGAACCTGCGCACGGAAAGACTGGAAGCGCGGCTTAATCTGATTGAAAACCGCGGCAAGACTGACGAATCGGAGAACCTGTGACCCGCCTGCAACGCCTGTTCCGAATTGCCTGGGTATTCTGCCGTTACCGGCTGGACACGTTCCTGCCTATCGCAGAGCTGCCCGCGCCCCTGAAGGTGTTTTTCCTGCTGGCGCCCTGGCACCTGTTCCCGCAACCGAAGCTCGATCGTGGCGACCGCCTTCGGCTGGCGCTGGAGGAACTGGGCCCCGTGTTCGTAAAGTTCGGCCAGATCCTCTCTACCCGAAGGGATCTTCTGCCGGACGACATGGCGGAATCCCTGAAGAATCTCCAGGACCGGGTACCGCCGTTCCCGAGCAATGAAGCCCGGAGCATTATCGAAACCTCCCTCGGTGCCCCGGTTTCGGACCTGTTTGCCGAATTCAGTCCGGACCCGCTTGCCTCGGCATCGGTTGCCCAGGTGCATGCAGCCACCCTGCGCAACGGCCAGAAGGTAGTCGTGAAAGTTCTGCGACCGGGCATAGAGAAGGTAATCCGTCAGGATCTGGCCCTGATGTACCTGATGGCTGGCCTGCTGGAAAAATACTGGTCCGAAGGCAAGCGCCTGCGCCCGGTGGAAGTGGTAGCCGACTACGATTCCACCATTCACGATGAGCTGGATCTCCAGCGCGAGGCCGCCAACGCCAGCCAGCTGCGCCGGAATTTCGAAAACTCCTCGCTGATCTACATTCCCTTTATCGACTGGGACTACACCCGCAAATCCGTGCTGGTGATGGAGCGGATTCACGGCATCCCCATTGCCGATACTGCGGCTCTGAAGGCCGCCGGCGTCGACATGAAGGTACTGGCTGAAAAAGGCGTGGAAATTTTCTTTACCCAGGTGTTCCGGGACAGCTTCTTCCATGCCGACATGCATCCGGGCAACATCTTTGTGGATACGTCCAATCCCTCGGATCCCCGATATATCGCCATCGATTTCGGCATCGTTGGCACCCTGGCACCGGATGACCAGAGCTATCTTGCCCGAAACCTTCTGGCCTTTTTCCGCCGGGATTATCGGCAGGTTGCGCAGCTGCATATTCAGTCCGGCTGGGTACCGCCCGACACGCCAGTGAACCAGTTTGAGGCGGCCATACGTACTGTTTGCGAGCCCATCTTCGAGAAGCCGTTGAAGGATATCTCGTTCGGCCACTTCCTGTTGCGCCTGTTCCAGACGGCACGGCGGTTCAATATGGAAGTGCAGCCCCAGCTCGTTCTGCTGCAGAAAACCCTCCTGAACGTTGAAGGTCTGGGCCGACAGCTGTATCCGGATCTGGATTTGTGGAGCACCGCGCAACCCTACCTCGAGACCTGGATGCGCAAACGCATTGGCCCTTCGGGGCTGATCAAGTCGCTGCAGTCGCACCTTCCCTCCTGGCTGGAACAGTCGCCGGAAATGCCCCAGCTGGTGCACGATGCGCTCTTGCAACTGCGGCAGGCGGGGCCCACCGAGCCCCAGAACCGGGCAACACTGGCGTTGCTCCGGGAGCAGCAGATCCGTACCGAGCGGCGTTGGCGGCGGGCGACATTGGCGGTACTGCTCATTGCCGGCGGCTTTCTGGGCACTCAGCCCGAGAGCCGGCAGTGGATTGAAAGCGTGCCTGCCTGGAGCTGGGCCCTGTTTGCCGTCGCCGGCGGGCTCATGCTCCGGGGCAGCCGATAACCGATAAAGATTTCAGGATTCACAAAAATGCAAAATAGCTCGGATAACGTCGAGACCCCTGACTGGCTGGATGCCATTCGCTGGACAGAGGACGGCCTGGTTCCGGCCATCGCCCAGGACGCCGACACCGGCGACATCCTGATGATGGCCTGGATGAACCGCGAGTCGCTCAGGCTGACCGCCGAAGAAGGCCACGCCGTATACTGGTCGCGCTCCCGGGGCAAGCTCTGGCGCAAAGGGGAAACCTCGGGGCACCAACAGGTCATCCGGGACATTCGACTGGACTGCGACGAGGACGTCATCCTGCTGAAAGTAGAACAAAAAGGCGGCATCGCCTGCCATACTGGCAGACGCAGCTGCTTCTACCGGACTTTGAAAGACGGTCAGTGGGTCAGCGTTGACCCGGTGATCAAGGACCCCGGCACTATTTACGGCAGCAACTGAGGAGCACGGACTGTGAGCGATGTATTGGAAAACCTGGCGAGGGTTCTGGAGGCCAGGAAAGAGGCAGACCCGGAAACCTCCTATGTAGCCAGCCTCCACGCCAAGGGCCTGAACAAGATCCTGGAAAAAGTGGGGGAAGAGTGCACGGAAACCCTGCTGGCAGCCAAGGACGCAGAGCATTCCGGGGAAACCCGGGACGTGGTTTATGAAACCGCCGACCTCTGGTTCCACAGCATGGTCATGCTGTCGAGACTGGGCCTTGGCCCGAAGGACATCCTGGACGAACTGGCCAGCCGGTTCGATCTGTCAGGCCTGGAAGAAAAAGCGTCGAGGAACAAGTGAGCGGTAATACCTCTAAAGGGGTTTCCGCGTAACGGTTCTGGTAACGTACAATGTCATTGAACAGAAACATTAAAATGAGGACCCCGTAATGGGTATCAGCATCTGGCAATTACTTATCGTACTCGGCATTGTCATTCTGTTGTTCGGAACCAAGAAGCTTCGCAACATCGGCAGCGACCTCGGTGGTGCCATTCGCGGCTTCAAGAAGTCCATGAGCGATGAGGACTCCAAGGCCGAGAACCAGGAATCCCTGGAAGGCAAGGAAGGGGAGCAGCCACAGCAACAAGCGGCGGCCGAAGACAAGCCCCGGGACAAGTCCCACAGCTGAGACCAGGCTGAATGTTCGATATCGGCTTTCTTGAGCTGCTGATCTGCGGCGTCATAGCGCTATTGGTACTCGGCCCCGAGCGCCTGCCTGCGGCTGCCCGTGCGGCTGGCCGCTGGGTGGGTGGTGCACGGCGCATGGTTGGCCAGTTCACCTCGGAACTGGACCGGGAGCTAAAAGCCGGCGAACTCCGCGACGAGCTTCGCAAGGCAGGAGATGTTGGCCTCGACGACGTTCAGAATACCGTGCGTGGCGCCCTGGACGAAGCCAGGAAATACGAGCACATGATCCTGCCCGAGAACGAGACCCAGAAGCCAAGGCCTGCACCTGCGACACGGCGTGTGTCCGGCCAGACAAAGGCCTCCGAGGCTCCAGCGCAGGATCAGCCCGATGCTGGTAGCGCCTCGCAGACGCCAGATTCCGGCTCTGACGGAAACGAACAACCCAAACGCGAAACCCCGCAAAGTCCGCCGGATAATCGTTCATGAATGCAAAACCCGACGGCAACCAGCTGCCTCCGGAACAGCAGGAAATGCCACTGATCGAGCACCTGCTCGAGCTGCGTAATCGCCTACTGAAGATGGTTCTTGCGGTGCTGGTCTGCTTCGCTGCCATTTATCCGTTTGCCAACGAACTTTACCTGTGGCTGTCGGAGCCCATCCGTTCCCTGTTGCCCGTTGGCCAGACCATGATCGCAACAGATGTTACCTCGCCCTTCTTCGCACCGCTGAAGCTGGCCCTGGTTCTGGCTGTGTTCGCTGCCATTCCGATCATTCTCTACCAGCTCTGGAGCTTTATTGCCCCGGGCCTCTACGCCCACGAAAAACGCCTGGCCTTTCCGCTGCTGTTTACCTCGGTCATCCTGTTTTACGCGGGCGCTGCGTTTGCCTATTACGTGGTTTTCCCGCTGGTGTTCGGCTTTTTTACTGCGATAGGCCCCGAAGGCATCGTCGAACTTCCGGACATCACCAGCTACCTCAATTTTGTACTCAAGATGTTCTTCGCCTTCGGTGTGGCCTTCGAAATTCCGATCGCCACGGTGCTGTTGATCCTCACCGGCGCCACCACGCCCGCCGATCTTGCAGCCAAGCGCCCCTACGTGGTGGTGGGCTGTTTCATCATCGGCATGCTGCTGACGCCGCCGGATATTATTTCCCAGACCCTTCTCGCGGTTCCCATGTGGATCCTGTTCGAGGTCGGTATACTGTTCGGGCGGCTGGCAAAACGGGAAGTCGCAGACCCGGAAAGCGATGAGCCCGCCGGCGAATGAATCTGGCTTTACTGTTTGACGAGGATTTCGTGGCAACTGACCGTGCCGTTCTGCGCGGTCGACGCCTGGCGCACCTGCAGTCCGTGATCAAAGTGGTTGCTGGCGACACCGTGCCGGTCGGCCGCGCGGATGGCCAGTTGGGAACCGGCGAAGTTATCCGGCTTACCGATAACGAGGCGGAGCTGCGGGTGACGCTGGGTCAGGCTCCGCCGGCGCCTCTGCCGCTCACCCTGATACTCGCCATGCCCCGGCCCAAGATGTTCCGTCGCATCCTGCAAACCTGCGCTGCCCTCGGCGTGAAGGACCTATGGCTGATCAACAGCTACAAGGTGGAGAAAAGCTTCTGGCAGACGCCGTGGCTCTCAGACGAACAGCTTCGGGAGAACCTCACGCTGGGGCTGGAACAGGCAAAAGATACCCTGATGCCACAGGTGCATATCCGAAAGCTGTTCAAACCCTTCGTGGAAGATGAGTTGCCGGCGCTATTGGCGGATAAACGAGCCCTGGTAGCGCATCCCGGCACAAGCACCCCCTGCCCTGTGCACCTTAACCAGCCAACCGTGCTCTGCATTGGCCCGGAAGGTGGCTTCACGGCTTACGAAGTGGGCAAACTGGAAGAAGCCGGCTGCCAGAGCGTGCATCTCGGCCCCCGTATTCTGCGGGTCGAAACCGCGGTACCGGTACTGGTGAGCCGGCTGTTCGACGCCTGCCTCTAGAGCCCCGGTCTTCTCAGGCGTTCCTCGCCTGCCACCATCGCGTCAGTGGCGTGATAATGGCCACCAGTAGCGCACCTGCCAGCACACCGAACAGGCCATTGGCCACCGTTGGCACGAGCACACCAGCCACACCACTGAAACCCTCGGCAAAGTGATGAATAGCGTCGTATACCGGCGTCAGTCCGTGGGTAAGAATGCCACCGCCCACCAGAAACATTGCCAGAGTGCCCAGAATGGAGAGTGTCTTCATCAGATAGGGGGCCAGCCAGAGAATGCCTGAACCCAATTGCTGGAGCACCGGGCTCTCTTGCTGGCTGAGGTAGAGGCCGCCGTCGTCCAGCTTTACGATCCCTGCCACCAGGCCGTAAACAAAGACTGTGATCATAATCGCAACCACCGCCAGCACCATGAACTGCATGCCGATGGTCTGGGTCGTTACCGTTCCCAGGGTAATGGCAATGATCTCGGCAGACAGAATGAAGTCGGTGCGGATGGCGCCCTTGATCTTGTCTTTCTCGATCGCCCGCAAGTCGACGTCCGGGCTCTTGAGGGCTTCACGCAGCTCGCCCTTGCGCTTCTGGTCCTGCTCCCGGTGCAAAAACTTGTGCACCAGCTTCTCGAAGCCCTCAAAACACAGAAAGGCACCGCCGAGCATCAGCAGAGGCGTTACCAGCCAGGGCATGAAAAAACTGATCGCAAGGGCCGCCGGCACGAGGATGGCCTTGTTGATCATGGAGCCGCGGGCAACCGCGAGGACCACTGGCAGTTCCCGGGCAGGCTTTACACCGGTCACCTGCTGGGCGTTGAGCGCCAGATCATCCCCCAGAACACCTGCGGTTTTCTTGGTGGCGGCTTTTGTCATCAGGGCAACATCGTCCAGAACGGTGGCGATGTCATCGATCAGAACCAGAAGGCTGCTTCCTGCCATTGGACAATTCCTTTTTTATTCAGCCGTTAAGCCCCATGGCCTCGGCAGCTATACGATTTTTCACCGGCCCCATCTGGTTGAGCCAGCGCAGGCCGGTATTTCGCAGCCAGCGGACCGGCAGCTCATCACGGCCGAACAGCTGCTTGAAGCCCTCCATGGCGGCCATCATGGCGAGATTCTCGCCTTTCCGGCGGCGCTGATAGCGCGCCAGAACCAGCTCATTGGCTGGACTCAGGCCCGCCTTTTTGGCTCGCGAAAGCTCATCGAGCAGAGCCCGTATATCTCCGTAGCCAAGGTTGGCACCCTGTCCCGCCAGCGGATGGATGGTATGGGCCGCATCGCCGACGAGGGCAAAACCGGGGGCAATGTAGTCCTTCGCGTGGCGCTGTCGAAGCGGAAAGGCGAAGCGGCCGGAAATGGACTCCACCGATCCCAGCTCGCGCTCAATCGCACGCTCAAGTTCAGCGGCAAAGTCGGTGTCGTCCAAAGCCATCAGACGCCGCGCTTCCCCGGTATCCTGGGACCAGACAATGGAACAGAAATGCTCATCTCCGGACTCTGGCAGCAAGGGCAAAAACGCCAGCGGCCCGGTCGTCGAAAATCGCTGCCACGCGGTGAAACGGTGGCTCTGGCTGGTTTTCACCGTGCATACGATTGCCTGCTGGTCGTAGTCCCACTCACGCGTTGGCAGGCCAACCCAGTGGCGCAGACGGGAATTGGCACCGTCACACCCTACCAGTAGCCCCGCCGACAGGGATCGACCATCCTCCAGCTCAACCGTATAAGTTCCAGACAACCGTTTACAGCCAGTAATCCTCGCGCCATCAATCAGTTCGACCGGACTTTGTTCCAGGGCCCTGAACAGTGATCGCACGATGCTGCGGTTCTCGACAATCGTTCCGAGAGCCCGCGCCTGAAGCTCGGCGGCCTCGAACTGTATACGCCCCGTGCCGTCGCCATCCCAGACCGTCATGGTCTGGTAAGGACAGTGCCGACCGGCGGTCACCTCGGACCAGACTCCGAGTTGCTCCAGCAATTGCTGGCTCGCCACCGAAATGGCACTGACCCGTGGTTCAAAATCGGCAACGGTGGTGGCGGAGTCCGGCGCCTCAACCAGAGACTCATGGCCGGAACCTTCCACCAGCCCCACATGCCAACCCTGTCGTGACAGCCCGAGAGCCAGGGCGGAACCGATCATGCCACCGCCAGCCACAAGAATATCGAACGTTTGCGCCTCACTCATTAGCCGGCGCCTCCCGGTTCAGGTTTCCGGGCCGTTCAATCACGGCCCTGCGGCCGCCCAGGCCCATGGCCTTGCGGGCAAACCAGCGTTTTGCCCCAGGCAACAGATCAAGACCCACCAGGCCGGCATCGCGGGCCGCCGCAACCGGCAGCATGGAATGCCCGAACAAACGAACAAGCGAATCGGAGAAGCGCACCGTCTGTTGCCAGTCTTCCCGATGCAGAGCCTGGTAGCGCTTCAGGACCTCGAGATCGCCAATCGACCTGCCATGCTCTTCAGCCAGGCGGAACTGTTCGACCAGCGTCATGAGCCCTCTCAGCGCGAGATTGAAGCCCTGCCCGGCGACCGGATGCAGGGCATGGGCCGCATTGCCCACCAGGGCAACCCCAGGGCGTACCGGCTCGTCCACCGTCGTCAGGGTCAGCGGGTAATGGTGACAGGCGCCGATGCGGGTAAACCGGCCCAGACGCCAGCCAAACCGGTCCTGAAGCCAACGGCATTTCTCGTCGTCGGGCAGCGCCAGAACCTGCTGCAGAACCTCATCGGATAGCGTCCAGACCAGTGCCGATTGATGTCCGGCTCTGGTCGGTGATCCATGGGGCAAGAGAGCCATGGGACCGGCATCGGTAAATCGTTCAAAGGCAGTGAATCCGTGGCTGTCACTGGTAGAGACATTTGCGATCAGTGCGTTCTGGCCGTAGCTGTGACGATCCGGCCGGAACCCGAGCCTTTCCCGCAGACCGGAACGACCGCCATCTGCAACGACGAGGCAACGGGCCTTCAGTTCCGCGGTCTCTTCACCTTCTTCTGAGAGCTGAACACGGACGCCGCCGGGAATGGGCGTCATGTCCGTTACTTCTGCCGGCGCCCGCCACTGGACGTTGGTATCCAGAAGCTCACGCATCAGACACAGCCCCATCCAGCGATTGTCAGCCACGTACCCGAGCGCCGCCTGGCCATGCTCGGCAGCATGCAACCGTGTGGCGCCGAAATGGCCCCGATCTGAAACATGGATATGTTCGATGGGTGTGGCATGTTCGGCCAGCCTTTGCCACAGCCCCAGCTCCTCAAAGATTAACCGGGAGCCCCACGCCAGTGCGGTTGAACGGGCATCGTAACTCGGCTGGTAACTCTCCGGCAGGGCGTCGGGCGAGAGCGGGAAGGCCTCGACCACGGTCACGCGCAGTGACGGCACCATCCGTGCCAGCGCCAGAGCCAGGGTCGCTCCGGCGAGGCCACCGCCGGCAATGATCAGATCGGTATCAGGCTTGGTCACAGGCTGTCAGTCCGCCATCAGGGCTTCGATTTCGGCAATGGTTTTCGGCACTGCTTCGGTCAGGACCCGGCAGCCGTCTTTGGTCACCACCACATCGTCTTCGATGCGTATGCCAATGCCGCGCCATTTCTCATCCACGTCGGTGTTATCCGGCGCAATGTACAGGCCTGGCTCGACGGTCAGGGCCATGCCGGGTTCCAGCTGGCGCCAGGCGTCACCGACCTTGTAATCGCCGACGTCGTGTACATCCAGCCCCAGCCAGTGGCCGGTTCGGTGCATGAAAAAGGGCTTGTAGGTTTCGTTGGCAATGGCATCTTCCAGGGTGCCGGACAACAGCCCCAGATCAATCAGGCCCTGGGTCAGTACTTCCAGCGCAGCCTCATGGGGCCGGTTCCAGTGATTTTGAGGCGAGACCGCCTCGATGGCCCGATACTGCGCCGCCAGCACCACCTCGTAGAGGGCCCGCTGTTCATTGCTGAACTTTCCACTGACCGGGAAGGTGCGCGTGATGTCAGAGGCGTAGCACTGGTATTCACAGCCGGCATCAATCAGCACCAGATCGCCGTCCTTCAGCGGTGCACTGTTCTCGATGTAATGCAGGATGCAGCCATTGGCGCCCCCGCCCACGATGGAGGGATAGGCCGTAGACCGTGCGCCATGCTCCATGAAGGTGTGGATAAGCTCGGCCTCGAGGTTGTACTCGAAGCCGCCCTTGCGGGCCCGTTTCATGGCCCGGCAATGGGCCTCGGCACTGATCTGGCCGGCCTTGGCCATGATCTTGATCTCGTTGGCGCTCTTGTATAGCCGCAGGTCATGAAGCAGGTGTTCCAGGGCCACAAACTCGCCCGGCGGATGGGCGCCGCTGCGAACCTTGCTGCGAATCATCTTCACCCAGTCCATGACACGGGCGTCAAAATGATCATCCTTGCCAAGGGGATAATACACCCGGCTGCGACCCTCGATCATGCCCGGCAGGATATCGTCGATGTCTGCAATCGGAAACGCATCGTCCAGGCCGTAGCGTTCGATGGCGCCTTCCGGGCCAACCAGGAAACCGTCCCAGAGCTCCTTCTGCGGATTGCGCTCTTTGCAGAACAGTACCGATTCCCCGTGTTCACGGCCCGGAATCAGCGCCAGGACGGCCTCCGGCTCACCAAAACCGGACAGGTAATGAAAATCGCTGTCCTGGCGGAACGGATGCAGCACGTCCCGATTACGAACGCGCTCCGGGGCGGCCGGAATAATCGCAATGCTGTCTGGCGCCATACGCTCCATCAGCTTGCGACGGCGCTCGGCAAACTCCTTTACGGGAATCATGGAGTTCATAGTCTCTCCTGCAATCAGGACCCGGCTCAGTGCAGGGTCGGCGAATCAGACTTCGGTGGTTCGGGGGCGTTGAATTCAGTGAACACGGCGAGCGCCCCCAGCCGGATGTATTCGGTAATCTCCAGCAACTGCTGCTCGCTTTCGTCGTCCGCTTCTTCCTCTTCGGATAGCTGGCTGATGGCCACCATATCCTCGATCAGCTCCCGAATCTCGTCCGGCGCCTGGCCGAGTGACTCGCCGGCCGACAGTGCCATACCCTCGAGAAATCCCCGCACCCAGGAAACCAGGGCTTCCAGCCGCTGCTCAATGGCATAGTCGTCATCCGGCAGTAAAGGATGGAAACTCATGTCTGCTGATTTCAAGAGCTCGAGGGTCTGTTCATAGGCTTTGTTCATGAACGGAGCGAGATCATCGGACTCTTCGGCCGCGTTCTCGGCCAGCCCCATGTGTTCACACACCATCGCCAGCCACTCCGGCTCTTCGATACGCGATCCGGCCGCCAGGCGACCACAGAGCGCGCCGTGCAATTCGGATGGGTGGCTGAATGCCTTGTGAGCTGTAAAAACGTTGGCCCAGCGCTCGAATTCTGCGGCGCGGGCAGCACCGGAAGTGTCGGTTTCTGACATGAAACAGGCGGATCCTGTGTTAATGGATTAGAGGTCTATCCTAGCATTCAGGCGGTGCCAAGGCACTGCCTGTTGATTTTTATCCGGCAAGCGAACAATATGTTATAACGTATCATTTCTGCCGAGAGATAAAGCCATGTCCTTACGAGCCAAAACCTGCTTCTTTCTGGCTGGCGCCGCGATTGCAAGCACTGGCCCTGTGTTTGCCAGCGACAATCCAGGTGCGCACCTGCACGGTCATGCCGAACTACAACTGGCCATCGAGGGAGAGCAGATTGATCTCCTGTTCACATCGCCGGCCTACAACCTGGTGGGGTTCGAGCATCTTGCCCGTTCGGACGACCAGAAAGCACTGGTTAACGACGCAACCAACTGGCTTGGACAGACCCCCCTTGCGAACACCAGTGAGGAGGGCTGCACCGTAATGAATGCGGTAGTGCATCATCAGGCAGGTGGCGATGATCACGGACACAGCCATGGGCATGACCATGATCATCAGGACGAATCATCCCACTCGGATTTCGAAGTCACCCAGACCCTGAGCTGTCCAGGCCTGGGCTCATCCCAGGCGCTTGCAACACCCATTACAACCCGGTTTTCCGGAATAGAGCATCTCGGCGTTCAGTGGGTATGGCCAGAAGGTCAGGGATCAGCCCGTCTGGGCCACGGACAAAGCACGTTTGAACTCCGCAGCCAATGACAGCGTCTATTCTTCGTACGGCTCAACCCCGGTTGCGACCATAGAATAGGAAGACGTGCCGATGTCGTTTTCGGTGCGATCAATGACCAGCTCGCCTTCGATCCACACCGGATCGTACAGGGCTTCGAGCGTGAAACCTTCCTTGTACTTGACGTGAATGATCTGATTGGGGGGCGGTGGCGGCACATGAATACAGGCGCCGTAGTAGGGCACCAGGAAGAACTCCAGGATGCGCATGTCCTCGGTTGTCTTGAGGGGCACCACGAAGCCGGGAATGCGGCCTTCAACATTGCCCATTTCCGGCACAACCCGACCGGTCATGATCTCGTCCGGCAGCAGCGGCGGGCCATCGCCCTCGTGCTCAATCTCTGGCATATTCTCCAGCAGCGCCAGATCCTCGGCGGGCATCAGTTCAAGCCAGTCGATTTCCCGGGTTTCAGTCCGGCCTGTTGATGGAAGTACACACACCAGGGTAAGCGCGATGAAAAAAGGCAGCGCAAAGCGCGAACGTGCCGGGGCAGACATCATTGGACCAAAGACTCCTGAGATTACTATCCGGAAACCGCCATCATACACCGGGCCGACGGCAACCAACATGACCAGCAAGACAGACTCAGCCAGCAACAGTTCCCGAAGCACAGAAACTGCGATGGAAGTCAGCGGGCTCGGCTTTTCCTGGGATCCTGTCCAGCCCCGCCTCAGCTTTCCGGACATCATACTGAAACGCGGCGAACACCTTTTCCTGCACGGCCCGAGCGGCAGTGGCAAAAGCACGCTGCTCAGCCTGTTGGCAGGCATGCTTCGGCCGGCCTCTGGCACTGTCCGCGTACTCGGAACCGATATCCACCGGCTCGGTGCCGGCGCCCGCGACCAGTTCCGGGCCGACCACATGGGCGTGATCTTCCAGCAGTTCAATCTGGTGCCCTACCTGAGCACACGAGCCAACGTCACCCTGCCCTGCGGACTTTCTGAACTGCGCAGAGAGCGCACCGAACCGACCGTCGAAGACGAGGCTGAGAGATTGCTTGCCGCCCTGTCCATCCCCGCGGACCACTGGCAGAGGAAAGTCACCAGGCTAAGTATTGGCCAGCAGCAACGTATCGCAGCCGCCCGGGCGCTGATTGGCGCGCCCGGCCTGATTCTCGCGGACGAGCCGACTTCCGCACTGGATGCCGACAACCGGGACCGGTTCCTGGAACTGCTTCTAACTCTTGCGCACCGGCACAGCACCTCGGTTCTGTTCGTCAGTCACGACCAGTCCCTGGCCCGCCATTTCGATAATCAGCTGGAACTGCAGGGTGACCGGACATGAAAGCACGCCTGGCCCTGACACTCGCCCTGGCCAGCCTCTGGCACCGGAAAAAAGTACTGGCCCTGGTGTGCCTGACCCTGACCCTGAGCGTTTCCCTGTTGCTGGGCATCCAATACCTCCGCACGGAGGTCAAACAGTCCTTCACCAGCACCATCAGCGGTACAGACCTGATCATCGGCGCCCGAAGTGGCCAGTTGAACCTGCTGTTGTACACCGTGTTTCATATTGGCGATGCCACCAACAACATTCGCTGGTCGACCTATCAGGGCCTGAAACAGGATAACCGCCTGGCCTGGCTGATTCCGATTTCCCTGGGAGACAGCTACCGGGGTAATCGTGTGGTCGCCACAGATGAGAACTTTTTCAAGCACTTCCGCTACGGCCGCGACCTGCCCCTTGAACTGGATGAAGGCCAGTGGTTTGAAGGCGTCTTTGATGTAGTGTTGGGTGCCGGCGTTGCCCGCTCGCTGGCGCATCAGGTGGGCGAGCCGATCGTGCTATCCCATGGCGGTGGACGCACCAGTTTCTCCAACCACGAAGACACGCCGTTTACCGTCACCGGCATACTGGCGCCCACTGGCACGCCGGTGGACCAGGCCGTGTATATCAGCCTGGATGGCATGGAGGCCATGCACGTAGGCTGGGAATCCGGGGTCGCCATCCCCGGACGGACAATCACACCGGAGCAGGCAAAGGGCCGAGATTTCACACCCGATGCCATTACCGCCGTATTCGTTGGTATCGACCGGCAAATCCTGACCTTCCGCATACAGCGGGAAATCAACCAGTTTGCCGGCGAGCCGCTCTCGGCCATACTTCCGGGAGTAGCCCTCAGTGAACTCTGGCGGCTGATGGGCCAGTTTGAGCGAGCACTACTGGGCATAACCGGTTTTGTCGTGGTAACCAGCCTGATCGGACTGATTGCCGTACTTCTGACCCTCCAGAGCCAGCGGGCCCATGAAATTGCGGTGCTGCGGGCAACCGGTGCCTCTCCGGCGCTGATTGCCTCACTTTACATCCTCGAGTGCGTGGCTCTTGCCCTTGCCGCCTGCGTGATGGCTTTGGCCCTTGGCATGGCGGGCCTTGCACTGGCGAGCCCATGGTTACTGGCCAACTATGGCCTGCAGATTGAGCTTCGCCCATTAACGCCCGAGGAATGGACGTTAATGGCCCTGGTTCCGGTTGCCGCCTTCACCGTGGCGCTGATACCCGCCTTCAACACATGGCGCCAGAGCCGCCGGCTGGGCTTTGGCGAGGCAGCAGATCAGTGATGGGCATCACGCAGGGAACGCAATGACAAGCCTGTAAATTGACCGACTTAGCGTCCACACTTATAGTTGAGCTTAATATCATAAAACCACTGCTGGGCACGTCATGGAACAGTCCGAAGTACAGGCATTAGCGGACAAGCTGGACAGGCTGATTGAACGCTGTCAGAAACTTGAGCGGGACAACGCCACATTGCGGGAACTGCAGGACGACTGGAACCGGGAACGGGCCCAGCTGGTGCAGAAGAACGATCACGCGAAGCACAAGATCGAAGCCATGATCAGCCGCCTTAGGGCCCTGGAGCATCACTGATGGCACAGCAATCCACCACGGTTGAGGTGAAAATCCTCGACAAGGAATACCTGGTCGCCTGCCCCGAGGAAGAACAGGAGGCACTGCTGCGTGCCGCCCGGCATCTGGACAACAAAATGCGGGAAATCCGCGCCGGCGGCAAGGTTTTTGGTACCGAGCGCATTGCTGTAATGGCCGCTCTCAACATAACCCACGAACTGCTCGAGCGCGACACCATGTCCGATGCCACCAGCACCTTGCTGCGAGCCATGGACAACAAACTGGACGGAGCGCTGGGTGATGGCTCCGGTCGTTAAATCCCCGGAGAATCTCAGACAGGTGTTGCAATCGGCCCCGACACTGCCCGTATAATGAGAACAACTTCCTGGGCTGTTCGGGATAGTCGGATACGTCCTCGAGCCGATGCGCACTACCCAGGTGGCTACTTCAGGGCATTGTGAGCACGTCCCCGACAGGGGAAAGCCTAATATGTCACAGCGGCCACCGACCTTGAACTTTGGGTTCAAGGGCCACATCCGATAACGGCAGCCCGGGAAGCTTTATTTTGAGCCAGTTTATCGAGCCTCAACCGTTCCAGTCCCACCCTGATACCCTGTCGCGCAGTGAACTTCGCAAACGCCTGCGGCAGAATCGTCGCGACCTGAGCGCTGAAAAACAGCAACAGGCCGCCGAGCACCTGGCCCTCAATCTGCTGAAGAATCCAGACCTGCACCGGGCCCGGCACATTGCCATTTATCTGCCCAACGACGGCGAAATTGACCCCCACGTATACCTGGACATCGCCCGGCGCAAGGGCATCCGCTTCTACCTGCCGGTACTCCATCCGATTCATGAAGGCAGGCTGGTGTTCAGCCCCTACTACGATGGCGTGGAACTCACCGCCAACCGGTTTGGCATTCCCGAGCCAGGGTTCAGCAAAGGCCTGCGGCGCCCGGCCTGGGCACTGGATGCAGTACTGTTTCCGTTAGTGGGGTTTGACGAACAGGGCGGAAGACTGGGGATGGGAGGAGGCTTTTACGACAGAACGTTTGCCTTCAGCCGGATACGGCCAAGGCTGGCGCCGAAGCTGATTGGCCTGGCCCACGATTTCCAGAAAGTTAAGAAGCTGCCAATAGAGCCCTGGGACGTGCCCCTTCACAGCGTAGTGACCGATAAGCGACGTTACCGGTTCAGCGGCTGATTCATGACTTGAACGGAGCCAACCAGATTGGCCGCTCGTGCGTCTTTATCTTCGGAGGCGTGGATGGATGTGAAACCAGTAATCACAAGGCCGATGGCAAAAATCAGCACAATGGCTTTGATGATGTCAGGCTTGCCGCCCATGGCTTCAGTTCCTCAAAATGCGGTTTTAAAAGTGTCGGGAAATCAGATAGCTATTCTTGACTTCAAGAATCAGAAGAAAGACTAACACCTATCTGTACTTTTACAATTTTTCACAGATTAAAATTCAGTAAGCTTTGCATTCGGGGACCGGCCAGGGTCTGGCAGGGCTTTCCAAAACACGCTGTGGATACATCCCTGTACGCTTGGCTCCGCCATCCATGGCTCCGCACAGTTTTGGAAAGCCCTGCCAGACCCTGCCCTACCCAGAGTTAACTTGAACGCGCGTTGCCCTGCCCAAGAAACAGCTGATAGGCCTCGTTGTCCGTCATGTTGTCATAGCGGAAGCCAACCTTATCCAGCATTTTCTCGAAATCTTGCACTTCATCGTCGTCCACCTGGGCGCCCAGCAGAACACGGCTGTAGGCTGCACCGTGGTTGCGGTAGTGGAACATGGAGATATTCCAGCGGGTACCAAGAGACATCAGGAACTTCAGCAACGCCCCCGGACGCTCCGGGAACTCGAACTGGAACACCTTTTCGTTGGTGATGGTCGGCGCGTGGCCGCCCACCATGTGACGGATGTGCTGCTTGGCCAGATCGCTGTCGGTTAAATCGACCACCGAGTATCCGCTCTCCCGAAGATCCTGAACCAGATCCTCGCGGCCGTGACCACCCGCGGCAATCTGGATGCCAACGAAAATCGTGGCATTGGTAGCATCGGCGTAGCGGTAATTGAACTCGGTGATGCTGCGCTTGTGCAGGGCGTTGATGAAGGTCTTGAACGCGCCCGGTTTCTCCGGAATGGTCACCGCCAGGATGGCCTCGCGTTTCTCGCCCACTTCCGTGCGTTCGGAGATGTAGCGCAGACGGTCGAAGTTCATGTTGGCACCGCTCAGGGTGGCAATCAGGTTCTCGCCCTCGACTTTCTCGCGCTCGATGTATTTCTTGATGCCGGCCACACCCAGGGCACCGGCCGGCTCGGCAATGGAGCGGGTATCCTCGAACACATCCTTGATGGCCGCGCAGATTTCGTCGGTGGATACGGTGATCACCTCGTCCACGTGGTCCTTGCAGATCTCCCAGGGGTACTTACCAATCTGCTTGACTGCCACACCATCAGCAAAGATGCCCACTTCATCGAGCACCACGCGTTTGCCCGCTTTCATGGCGGCCTGGAGGCAGTTGGAGTCCTCCGGTTCGACACCAATCACCTTGATCTCGGGGCGCAGATACTTGATGTAAGCGGCCATGCCGGCAATCAGCCCGCCGCCACCAACACAGATGAAGATGGCGTGGATCGGCTTGCTGAACTGCCACATGATTTCCATGGCCACCGTGCCCTGGCCGGCGATCACATCGGGATCATCGTACGGCGGAATGTAGGTGTAGCCGTGCTTTGCGATCAACTCCTGAGCGTGGGCCGCCGCCTCGTCGAAGGCATCGCCCTTGAGAACCACCTTGGCACCGTGATCCCGTACCGAACGCACCTTGATCTCCGGCGTGGTCTGCGGCATCACAATTACCGCCTTGATCCCGAGATTCTTGGCAGCCAGCGCCACACCCTGGGCATGATTTCCGGCCGACGCACAAATGACACCCTTGGCCTTCTGCTCCTCGGAAAGCTGCGCAATCCGGTTATAGGCACCACGAATCTTGAAGGAAAACACCGGCTGAAGGTCTTCACGCTTGAGCAGAATATTGTTGCCAAAGCGCTTGGACAGACTGCGGGCTTCAGTCAGGGGTGTTTCGATGGCCACGTCATAGACGCGCGCATCGAGAATCTTCTTGATGTAGCGTTGCGGCATAGCAGTTCCGGCTTTTGGTCGATGTGTGAGTGATGACTGGCTGAGAAAAACCCACAGTGTAGAAAGTTTGCACGGCAGCCGTCTATAAGCAGAGGGCTCTTAAGCGCTATAATGCCGGCAAAGCCAACCTGATTTGCAGCCGGAGCCAATGATGAACCAGGACGAACTGAAAAAAGCCGTCGCCAAAGCCGCCATTGATTACATTGCTCCTCGTCTTGATAGCGAGAGCGTGATCGGTGTGGGCACTGGTAGCACGGCCAATTTCTTCATCGACATGCTCGCGGAACTCAAGACCGAGTTTGACGGCGCCGTTGCCAGCTCGGAGGCCACCGCCGAGCGTCTGAAAAGCCACGGCATCCCGGTTTACGACCTTAACAGTGCCGGAGAACTGGAGTTCTATGTGGACGGCGCTGACGAAACCAACGACCGCCTGGAACTGATCAAAGGCGGCGGTGCCGCGCTGACCCGGGAAAAAATCGTGGCCGCGGTTGCCAAGACCTTCATCTGCATTGCCGATGACTCCAAGATGGTCGGCGTATTGGGCAAATTCCCGCTTCCGGTCGAAGTCATTCCCATGGCCCGGAGCCATGTTGGCCGGGAAATCGTGAAACTGGGCGGTGATCCGGTCTATCGGGAAGGGGTAGTGACCGACAACGGCAACATTATCATCGACGTCCACAACATGGACATTTCCCAACCGATCCGAGTCGAAGAAAAGCTTAACAACATCGTCGGCGTGGTCACCAATGGCCTGTTCGCGCGCCGCCGCGCTGATCTCCTGCTGCTGGGAACAAAGGACGGCGTGAAAAGCATCTCCAGCGAAGGCGCCTGACCGACTTCTGTCGCTCCTCGATGTCGAAGCTGGCCTTTCGGGCCAGCTTTTTTATTGCCTGAATGAACGAACAACCAAGCGCTTGCTTGGTAATAATATTTAGGCGACACTGCTTCCCATTGATTCCGATCAGGGAGAGCCAGACCGTGTCCGAATACTTCAACGAAACCCATCAGCAGGTCCGCGCGACCGCCCGCAAGTTCATCGAAACCCACGTGTTGCCGCACATCGACGACTGGGAAGAAGCGGGTGAATTTCCCCGGGATCTCTACAAAAAAGCCGGGGATGCAGGTTTGTTGGGCATTGGCTTTCCGGAAGCATTGGGGGGCATCGGAGAGGGCGACATTTTCCTGAAAGTAGCCGTTTCTGAAGAGCTTATGCGCTCCACATCAGGCGGTCTCGTCGCTGGCCTGGGGTCTCTGGATATCGGGCTGCCGCCAGTCGCCAGATGGGCAAAAAAGGACATCCGTGAACAGATCGTGCCGCCGGTGCTGCGGGGCGAAAAAATTGCCGCCCTGGCAGTGACCGAACCCGGCGGAGGTTCCGATGTCGCCAACCTCAAAACCCGGGCCGTCCGCGATGGCGACCATTACATTGTAAACGGCAGCAAAACCTTCATCACCAGCGGCATCCGCGCCGACCACTATACGGTTGCTGTACGCACCGGTGGAGAAGGCCACGGCGGTATCAGCCTGTTGTTGATCGACCGGGACATGCCCGGATTCTCCACCGGCAAGAAACTGCGAAAAATGGGCTGGTGGGCCAGCGATACCGCCGAGCTGTTTTTCGAGGACTGCCGCGTGCCGGCCGACCGCCTGATCGGCGCCGAAAACGCCGGCTTCATCGCCATCATGAGCAATTTCCTGTTCGAGCGTCTCAGCTTGGCCATCATGGCCTACATGACCGCCCAACTGGCCTACGAAGCGGCGCTGGAATACACCCAACAACGCACGGCGTTCGGCCGCAATATCACGGGCTTCCAGGTGACCCGCCACAAGCTTGTGGATATGGCGACCCAGATCGACGTAGCCCGGGAATACACCTACCGCTGCGCCGCCCTGATGCAGGCGGGCAAAAACCCCATCAAGGAAGTGGCGATGGCCAAGAACTTCTCGGTGGATGTCTGCGAAAAGGTCACCCGGGAAGCGGTGCAGCTGTTCGGTGGCATGGGGTATATGCGGGAAACCGTCGTCGAGCGCCTCTATCGGGATGCCAAGATTCTCTCCATCGGCGGCGGCACCACCGAGATCATGAAGGAACTCATTGCCAAGCAGATCAAGCTCTGAGCTGTGGGTTCCGCGTTCGCCCTCTTGTCCTGACCCAGCTTGCTGGGTTTTGGTGGCGGGGCATGTCAGTGGCTGTTCCAAAACACGCTACGAGCACATCCATGTGCGCTTGTTTCGGGCCATCCATGGCCCTCTACAGTTTTGGAACAGCCACTGACACGCCCCGTTCGAACACTTTGCAATCCTCGTGTTGAATATTGCGTTCTTTGTTTCGGGTTTACTTCAACGGTTTTCCTCAAAGGTTCGGGCGGGTATCTGGCGGGGCTTTCCGAAAACGTGGAGCGCCAGGGATGGCGCGACCGAGCCCTACAGGGACGTATTCACGGGCGTTTTTCGGAAAGCCCCGCCAGATAGCCGCGTGCACCCAACTCAACGACCAAGGTTTAGTTTCGAACTGCAGGATACTCCCGTATAATTGCGCCCACTTTTTAACCGCAGTTAAACGTACCTTTAACGTACCAGGAAGGATCGCACATGCAATTCGACAACATCCCCGCAGGCAAGAACCCGCCTGAAGACATCTACGTTGCTATCGAAATCCCGGCCAACAGCTCCCCGGTGAAGTACGAACTGGACAAAGACATGGGCGCCCTGCTGGTAGACCGCTTCATGGCGACCCCCATGTTCTACCCGGCCAACTACGGTTTCATCCCGCACACCCTGGCCGACGACGGTGACCCCCTGGACGTACTGGTTGTAACCCCCTACCCGATCCAGGCCGGTTCCGTGATTCGCTGCCGCCCGGTGGGTGTGCTGAACATGGAAGACGAAGCCGGTGGCGACGCCAAGCTGGTTGCAGTTCCCCATGACAAGCTGACCACCACTTACCATGACGTGAAGGAAATTGACGATCTGCCCGAGCTGCTGCGCGACCAGATCAAGCATTTCTTCGAGAACTACAAGACGCTCGAGCCCGGCAAGTGGGTAAAAGTGCAAGGCTGGGACAACGCCGACGCCGCCAGGAAAGCCATCGTGGATTCCGTTAACGCCTACAAAGGCTAAGCCGGACTCTTCTTGGTTTGATGGCATAAAAAAACCGGGCTTAGCGCCCGGTTTTTTTGTTTCTGGATCGAACTCTCCTGTCATCAGCCCCGGGACAGCAGGTCCCGCATGTCACTGATCGCCGAGTTGGCGCGGGAAAGGTAGGCGGCCATGGTCAGCGAGTGGTTGGCCAGTACGCCAAAGCCGCTGCCATTGAGAATCACCGGGCTCCACATTTCGCCCTGAGCGCCCTCAAGCTCGATGATCACCTGCCGTACGCTGGCCATGGCGTTCTTGTCCTGCAGCACTTTCCGGAAATCCACTTCAATTGCCCGGAAGATGTGCAGAAGCGCCCAGGAGCTGCCGCGGGCCTCATAGAAAACGTCATCAATTTTGGTCCAGGGTGTCTTCACGTCTTCTCCGGTCGCTTCCTCAGCAAGAGGATCACCGGAGTTCATGGTGATCACCGAGTCTGATACCGATGCCTTGCCGACACTCTCACCAAGTGTACGGGACAGACTTCCCAGGCGAGTCTCCAGGTCCGCCAACCAGTTGCTCAGGTTATCCGCTCGGGCGAAAAACTGGGCGTCGGCCTGTTCCGGGCTCGACAGCCGGTCAAGGTAACGCTTCAGAGCGGTAATACCCCGACGGTACTCGGCCTCGGTAGACGGGATTGCCCAGCTCTCGCTGTCGAAATGGAACTGGGGCTCGGCGATCGTCAGATCCCGATCTTCCGCGGACTGACTTTGCGAGCGGCTGATGTCTTTGCGCATGGCGCGCGAAAGATCCCGAAGCTGAACCAGAACGCCGTACTCCCAGTTCGGCATGTTATCCAGCCAGAGTCCAGGCGGGAAAATGTCGTTGGAAATATAGCCACCAGGCTTGTCTAACAGGGTTTCTGCGATACGAATCATGGTGACCGTGGTGGCAAAGCCGGTAATGGGCTCCCTTTCCATCGTGTTGGCCACCGACCTCGTGTGCTCGCGCACCGAGAAGGTGTCCGGCTCGCTGCTCCAGATCATGCCGAGCACCAGCGCCACCAGCAGGTAGACCACAACCAACGCCAGAATCAGTTTGCCAATTACGCCGCTGCCGCCGGCATAATCCTGAACATCGTCTTTCTTGTCCTTGAAGTACTGTCTGATTTTGCCTGGCATATGACTTTTAATCCCCTGTCTGTTGATTGTCAGCGGCAAACGGCCTGCCCAGATGGTAACCCATGGCCCCGTCGATACCCAGTTTACAGAGTACCGAGTATTCCGCGGCAGTTTCCACTCCTGTGGCGAAGACTTTCACGCCACGACTGTGAGCGATGGCCACCACAGACTCAAGGTAGAAGCGGTTATCTTCATGGGTGTCGATATTGTGGATGAAGCTGTTGTCGATACGCAGGGCCTGAAACCTCAGATTTCTCAGGTAACTGAACGGTACGCCTCCCACCCCGAAGCGGTCGACCAGTACCGGAACACCGAGTCGCCCCAACGCCCGGACCAGTAGGCCCACCGCGGTCCGGTGGTGATGGATTGCCTGTTCTGAAATACCGATCCAGAGATTCCTTGCCGGCGAACCAGCCTGCCGCAGCTGGTCCAGCAAATCCGTGCGAAATGCCTCGCTGGCCACGGAGGCATTACCAAGCGAGACCGCCAGCGGCTGATCCGGGCTCTGTTTCAGGCAATCGAGCACCCGCTGGACCAGCAGACGATCAAGTTCCGAGATCAGCCCGAAACGCTCAGCCATTGGTACAAAAGTGCCTGCCTTCAAGGCCCCTTCGGCGGAATCGATCCGGGAAAACACCTGATGATAGACCGGCATGAGCCGGCCCTCGTTCACCATAGGCTGGAGCCACAGCGACAGGGCCTGCCGGCGGATCGCCTGACTGATAATCACCCGCCAGGTTTCGAGGTTGTGATGGCCGTCTTTCTCAGGGTCAGCCAGATGGCAGCCACTCTCGGCCCTGCTCTGGGCAGCGCGCAATGCTTCGTCCGCGGCCGCCATCAGATCCCGGGCACCACGCCCCTCAAGGGTTCTCGCCAGCCCGGCATGAACAGAGGTGTCCATCGGCGAAGCAAGATCTGCATAGACCCCATCGAGGTCCGTGACCAACTGACGACACCAGACACCGGCATCAGCCGGCATCGCACCGGGCAGAAAAATGGCAAATTCGGCGCCCGTTCGGCGCCCGGCAAACGACCCGGCATGCTGCATGACGAATTCGCCAATCCAGGTTGCTACCCTCAGCAGCAACCGGTCGGCCTCGCTCCGGCCATAGGCCTGGTTATATCCCGAAAAGTCGGCCAGTTGAATCAGCATGAGAATTCCGGGTGCCGCCTTTTCCTCGGACTCCACCTCCACCTTCAGGCGCTGGTCGAAGGCACTCCGGCTGGCCAGCCCGGTGACCGAATCCTCGTTGTTTACCCGGCGCAGGTGCTGAATGAGTTTCGCCTGGCCTTCGAAGAGCTGGCCGAGGTCATCCGCCATCCGGTTCATGGCGTCGGTCACCTGATTGATCTCGCGGGTCGACTTGATAGAGACCCGCCTCCTGAAATCCCGCTGCCCGAGGGCCTTTGCCTGATCCTCCAGTGCATGAAGCGGGCGCAGGGTACGACGAAGCAGAAGGAAAACCGCAAACAGTCCAATCCCCCCGATGACGGCAGTACTGGCAGTCAACCCGACGGTGATTCGCCAGAGGTCCTCATAGGCGCGACCGGGATGGCTGATTACCTGCACGGTTCCCAGACGGCTCCAGCCACGGACGACTTCTGCCTCGGCAACTGGCAGCGGAAGATCTGCGAGGTCGCGGAACCAGGCGGGGACAGCCACTTTATTGAGCGTCATGGCCCGACCGGCAACCTGCTCGCCCTGATGATTCAGATAGCTGACTGACAGGTAGCGGCCACTATCAAACACCGCATCAATGAGGGAGGCGGAGGCGACCGGATCGCGGCCGTCGATGGCATTGGACAGGGACAACCCGATGGCCGTGGCCCCGTCACGGGCATGACCTGCCAGCTGATCCGAGACATAGTCCCGGAAATAACCGTAGCTGGTGATAAACACCGCAACCAACAGACTTCCGGTCAACACCAGAAGCAGGGTTCGCAATGTGACCGCACCCTGTTGCGTCTGCTTCAGGGGGATGTGCTTCCGTGCCATGGGGAGCTTCTCCGCATTGGCTGTGAGCCAGCCGGCCAGGTGTTTGTGACCTGCACCGCAGAGTTGACAAACATTTACATAGCGCAACCTACGCCGACAACATTAAACACTATAGACTCTGCAAAAGGACTAAGGTTGAAAAATCGTCCACACCGGGAAAGGACGACCAATAATGAAAAAGAGACAGGCCCGAGCAACATGAACGACGAAAGCCAGAAAGAAAAACTCAGGCAGCATTTCGCACGCCGTGTGACAACCCAGGCCCGGGTTGTTCTGGATACCTGGCAGAAAATTCACGAGGACCGGGACAAGGCTTCGGCCCACCGCAACGAGTTCGCCGCGGCTACGGACAAACTGGTGCGCTACGCCCAGCGGTTTGAAATGGACAGCCACGCCCGGGCCGGTCAGACCACGCTGGCGCTGATCAACCAGTGGGAACCCGGATCTGCCCTGAACGAGAGCCTCGAGCGACAACTGCAGGATGCCATCGAGACCTTGTCCCAGAGCACTCTGCGCAGGACCGACCTCAACAGTTCTGAAGCGCCCCACCAATTTCGTCGAACCCCGGTTTACATTGCCCTGGCCAACCAGGAAATGGCAGCCCGCCTGATCCGGCAGCTGGAATTCTTCGGCTTCCGGGCATCCGCTTTTGCCAATGCCGATGAACTGACCGAAGCCTGCGCACTGCACAAGCCGGAAACCATCCTGGTAGACGTCAATTTTGGCGGCTCGCCCAATGCCGGCATTACCACCATCGAACGCCTGCAGGAACGACACGATACGCCGATTCCGATTATTTTCATGAGTGACGAGGACGGTTCTATCGAGACCCGTCTGCAGGCTTCCCGCTGCGGCGGGGAAGAGTTCTTCTACCCTGCTGTCGATCCGGGGCAACTGATCGAAAAGATCGAGACCTACACCCACGGCAACACCGTGGAGCCCTACAAGGTCCTGGTTCTGGATGATTCCCGGGCCCAGGCGAAATATATGGAAACGGTTTTGAAGAAAGCGGGTATGACCGCCCACATCATCACCGACCCGATGCAGATCATCCACGCCCTGGAGGAGTTCTCGCCGGAGATCATCATCCTGGACATGTATATGCCGGGCTGTACGGGCATGGAAATCGCCCGGGTGATCCGCCAGCAGGACCGTTTTCACAGCGTGCCCATCATTTACCTCTCGGCCGAGGAAGACGTGACGAAACAGCTCCATGCCATGAGCCTGGGCGGCGACGACTTCCTGACCAAACCGATCGACCCGAAACACCTGATTGCCACGATCCACAATCGCGGGCGACGCGCCCGCTCGTTGCTGGCCCTGATGATTCGCGACAGCCTGACGGGCCTGTTCAACCACACCCACACCCTCCACCTGCTGGACCAGGAGATCGTGCGGGCGCGCCAGAAACAACAGCCGCTGTGCTTTGCGATGATCGACATCGACTATTTCAAGAAGGTGAACGATACCTTTGGCCACCCGATCGGCGACCGGGTACTGCGCAGCCTGTCGATGTTCCTCAAACAACGCCTGCGCAAGACCGACCACATCGGACGCTACGGTGGTGAGGAATTTGCCATCATCCTGCCCAACACCCGTCCGAGCGATGCCCGGAACGTTCTCAATGAAATCCGGGAGCGATTCTCCGAGTTGCAGCAACCGGCCGGCGACCGGGAATTCAATGTCACCTTCAGTTGTGGCATCGCAGCCTGGGACGACGACACTTCCCAGGCACTGTGCGAGCGGGCCGACCGTGCGCTGTACAGCTCCAAGGAGCTTGGCCGCAACTGCGTAACCCTGGCAGATTCCTGAATCCGGGCCGTGCCGCGGCCCGAATCCCTCCCCCCAGACTTTTCAGACAATTTTCGGTCGGGCATGGCTCAGTCACTGCCCGGCTGCTACCTTTTATGAAACCAACGTCGTATGGAAGTTCGTTCCGCCGTTCACGACAATGATTGTCATCAGCGGAAAGATCCCGTTTCGATTCATTTGCCGGCTTTTTACGACCAATGGACAACAGGAACGATTGTCAAAAAGTGTTGATCTGAACAAAACAAGCACGCACCATTGGGGGAACATGCCGTTAAAATCGGCGATCCTGTAAAAAGACATCAAGGCAGACAGAACCATGTCGACAATTCTCGTGCTCCACGGACCCAACCTCAACATGCTCGGTACCCGCGAGCCGGAGGTCTATGGTTACGAGACACTGGCAGACATCGACGACCGGTTGCGCTCACTGGCAGCAGAGCATGGGCATCATCTGCTGCACCTGCAATCAAATGCCGAATACGAACTGATTGAGCGGGTTCACGAGGCGCGGGCGGAAGGCGTGGACTTCATCATCATCAACCCCGCCGCCTTCACCCATACCAGCGTTGCCCTGCGCGACGCCATGCTGGCCTCGGGAATTCCATTTATAGAAGTGCATCTTTCGAACGTGCATGCCCGGGAACCGTTCCGGCATCACTCCTATTTCTCGGATATCGCCGAAGGCGTTATCTGTGGGCTGGGTAGCCAGGGGTACGACCTCGCACTCCAGGCAGCCCTGAAACGCATTCACCGATAGACCTGACAAAACGGGACTGGACTGACTATGGATATTCGTAAAATCAAGAAACTGATTGAGCTGCTCGAGGAATCTGACGTCGAGGAGCTGGAGATTCACGAGGCCGACGATTCGGTACGCATCTCCCGCCGGCGTGAACCGGCTGCCGGCACCCAGTACGTGAGCCACTACCCTGCGCCAGCGCCTGCCCAGCAGCCAGCTCCGGCGCCGGCAGCGTCCGCTCCGGCTTCGGAAGAGTCCTCTGCGCCAGCGGCCCCGGCCGGACACAGCGTGAAGTCTCCCATGGTAGGCACTTTCTATCGCTCACCCTCGCCCACCGCCAAGGCGTTTGTGGAAGTTGGCCAGACCGTCAATGTGGGTGATGTCATCTGCATCGTGGAAGCCATGAAGATGATGAACCAGATTGAGGCCGACAAGAGCGGCACCATCCAGGACATCCTGGTCGAGAATGGCCAGCCGGTTGAGTTTGACCAGCCCCTGGTCGTCATTTCCTGAACGCGGTGATAGCTACTCATGGCCATGTTAGAAAAAGTTCTGATCGCAAACCGGGGTGAAATTGCCCTCCGGATTCTGCGCGCCTGCAAGGAGCTGGGCATCAAGACAGTGGCAGTGCATTCCCAGGTCGATCGCGACCTGATGCACGTACGGCTTGCCGACGAGTCTGTCTGTATTGGCCCGAACAGCGCGACCGACAGCTACCTGAACATCCCTACCATCATCAGCGCCGCCGAGGTAACCGATTCCGTGGGTATTCACCCCGGCTACGGCTTCCTTGCCGAGAACGCCGATTTTGCCGAACAGGTGGAAAAGAGCGGGTTCCGCTTCATCGGCCCCAAGGCCGAGACTATCCGGCTGATGGGCAACAAGGTGTCCGCCATCAACGCCATGATCAAGGCCGGCGTTCCGACCGTGCCGGGCTCCGATGGCCCGCTGGACGACGATGAAGAGCGGACCCTGAGGATTGCCAAGGAAATTGGCTACCCCGTCATGATCAAGGCGGCTTCCGGTGGCGGCGGCCGCGGGATGCAGGTGGTCCATTCTGAAGCGGCCCTGCTCAAGGGTGTCCAGATCACCCAGAGCGAGGCCAAAAATGCCTTCGGCGACCCGACGGTTTACCTCGAGAAGTTCCTGGAAGCCCCGCGTCACGTGGAAGTGCAGGTACTTGCCGACATGCATGGCAACTGCATTCACCTGGGCGATCGCGACTGCTCCATGCAGCGCCGGAACCAGAAGGTAATAGAGGAAGCACCGGCTCCGAACATCAATCCGGAATCCCGGGAACGCACCCTGAAAGCCTGTACCGATGCCTGTAAGGAAATCGGTTATGTGGGCGCCGGTACGTTCGAGTTCCTGTATCAGGACGGCGAGTTCTATTTCATCGAAATGAACACCCGTGTCCAGGTAGAACATCCGGTCTCCGAGATGGTCACCGGTGTTGATATCGTCCGCGAACAGCTCCGCATTGCCAGCGGCCTTCCGCTGCAATACACCCAGGACGACATCCGGATTTCCGGCCACGCCATGGAGTGCCGGATCAACGCCGAGGATCCGAAAACCTTTATCCCCAGCCCCGGCAAGGTTAAACACTTCCATGCCCCGGGCGGTAATGGTGTGCGGGTGGATTCTCACCTGTACAGCGGTTACACGGTTCCCCCCTACTACGATTCCCTGGTGGCCAAACTGATCACCTGGGGCGACGACAGGGACATTGCCCGGCGCCGGATGAAGAACGCGCTGGACGAACTGGTGGTCGAGGGCATCAAGACCAATCAACCACTGCATCGGAAACTGGTACGCGATGGTGGCTTTAAACAGGTAGACTTCACCATCCACTACCTTGAGAAACTGATGCGGGATTAATCATGCCCTGGATACAACTCCAGATCCCGGCTGATCCGGACAACGCGGATCAGCTGGAGGATCTGCTCATGGAGATGGGCTCTGACGCCGTCTCCATGGAAGATGCCGCCGACCAGCCCCTCTATGAGCCGGACCCCGGCACCACCCCTTTATGGAGCCAGACAACGGTGACCGGGCTGTTCGATTCCGGCCGGGATATCGAGCAGCTCTGCGCCGATATCCGGGATGCCTGGCACCAGCAAACCCAGCAGGCCCTTCCGGAAATCGACGTCACTCTGGTTGAGGACAAGGATTGGGAACGGGCCTGGATGGACGATTTCCAGCCCCTGAAATTCGGCGAGCGGCTCTGGATCGTCCCGAGCTGGCATGACGCACCTGACCCGGATGCGGCGAATCTGATGCTGGACCCCGGTCTGGCCTTCGGTACCGGCACCCATCCAACCACGGCCCTCTGCCTCGAATGGCTTGATGGCCAGGATCCCCATGGCAAGCAGGTGATCGATTACGGCTGTGGCTCCGGCATTCTCGGCCTTGCGGCCCTGCTCCTTGGCGCAGACCATGTGATTGGTGTCGATACCGACCCGCAGGCCCTCGAAGCCAGCCGGGAAAACGCCCGCCGCAACGGTGTCGAAGACAGCAAGCTGGACCTGTTCCTGCCAGACAACGAGCCCGAGACCAAAGCCGACATCATGCTTGCCAACATCCTGGCCCAGCCCCTGATCGGCCTTGCTCCCCATCTTGCCTCGCGGACCAGGCCCGGCGGCGATCTGGTGCTGTCCGGCATCCTGTCTAACCAGGCCCGGGAAGTAATGGCCGCCTATGAGCCATGGTTCGTCATGGACGAGCCCGAGCAGCGGGAAGAGTGGATACGCCTCACAGGACGGCGCCACGACAGATGACGAAACCGGTCTTAACGACTAAACTCCGAAACTCGTAGCCTAGTCGCTTTCAGGAAGAAGCATGACCCAGAGCAGCCTGCAGACACAGTGCCCGAATTGCCAGACCCGCTTCCGGGTAACCGAAGAACAGCTTGGCATTGCCAAGGGCAAAGTGCGCTGCGGGAACTGCATGAAGGTGTTCAATGCCATTGAGCACCAGGTTATCCCAGGCGGTGGCGAGAAACCACGAACCCCCGCCACCCCGGCACAACCCGCAGGTGCATCATCGCCTGCCGGCTCTACCTCCGGCTCCGGCGTCAGCGAGGAGGATTTTGTCTTCGCCGATAACCCGGAAGAAGATGCGGCGGAAGGGCCTTACGCCGGCACCAAGCTGACCTTCTCCGATGACGAGTTAAGCGATAGTTTCCGCAGCTTTGATGAGCGCGACGAAACAGATTACAAAGACGCTGACACCGACGGCCCCGATGAGCAAGTCGATGAGAGCTGGGCCGAAGCCATTCTTCAGGATGACGAGCCAGCATCCCGAAAACCTTCTGCCCCCCAGCGCCCCGAGCCTGCCCCCGAACCGGAACCTGAAGACACCTCTCCCGAACCGGAGCCGAGGCCAGCACCTCGCCCTGAGCTGAGCCTGGAGGAAGAACCGGTGTTTGAGCAGACCGGAACACCCTCCTCCGCGGCGACCGGGCCGGCCAAAGATTCTGATCCGTTCGATGACTTTGTGGACGAATCCGGTTTCGATTTTGATGAGCCGGAGCGACCGGCCGACGCGTTCCATGCCGACCCGCCCTTCCGGGATCTACGCCGGGAGCCGGTTGCTGTCGATTCCGGTGGAAGTGGCGTCCGCACGATCGTGTGGAGCGTGATTGTACTGGGTCTGATCGGTGTTCTGATCGCCCAGGTAACCTGGTTCCAGTTCGATCGACTGTCGGCCATCCCCGAGCTGCGCCCCTTCTATGAGAAAGGCTGTGAACTGGCCGGCTGCGAACTCAAACCGCTGATCAATGTGGAAGCCATCCAGAGCCGGAAACTGGTGGTGCGGACCGATCCGGATAATCGCTCGCAACTGGTGGTCGATGCCGTGATCATTAACCGGGCCGACTTCGAGCAACCCTTTCCCGCCATTGCCCTCACCTTTTCCAACCTGAATGGCGATGTGGTGGCACAGAGTCTGTTCACGCCTGAGGAGTACCTGGCCGGCGAAGGTCGGGAGCTGGACGCCATGCCCACGGATACTCCCGTTCGCATTGCCATCAACATTCGGGATCCGGGCCGTGACGCGGTGAATTACAACATCCTCTTCCGCCCCCACGCACCCTGATGCCGTAAGCAAGTATTCACTCGACAGCCATTCCCGACGGTCATCGTACAGAACAAAAGTCAACCAGAAAGGGCGAAAAATAATCAGTTTTTTCACCGCCCAGCCCCTTCAATCATTGTCCACCCGGCGGTATCATTACCGCCCTTCGGATGCTGGATCGGTTACTTATTGAACAACCGCTCAGCCCGACCTTTGCTTAACCCGCTGTGACACGGACTCAGATCATGCTGCCAACGGCAAAAATCGGGCCGTACACTTTGCCCAACCCCTTGATTGTTGCGCCCATGGCTGGCGTGACAGACCGCCCTTTCCGTCTTTTGTGCCGGAGGTTGGGCGCGGGTCTGGCGGTGTCGGAGATGGTCATAGCGGACAGCAAACTCTGGCATACGCGCAAATCACAGACCCGCCTGAACCATGAAGGCGAGCCTGAGCCCCGCTCGGTGCAGATTGCCGGCGGCGATCCGCAAATGCTGGCCGATGCCGCCCGTCAGAATGCGGAATTCGGCGCCCAGATCATCGACATTAATATGGGCTGCCCGGCCAAGAAGGTCTGTAACAAGGCCGCCGGTTCCGCCCTGATGAAAGATGAAGCCCTGGTTCGCGACATTCTGGAGTCGGTGGTTCAGGCGGTTGATGTCCCAGTCACCCTCAAGATGCGAACCGGATGGGACCGGGAAAACCGCAATGCACTGGTTATTGCCCGAATGGCGGAGGATGCCGGCATTCAGGCAGTGGCCATTCACGGTCGGACCCGTGCGGACAAATACGAGGGCAATGCCGAGTACGACACCATCGCCGATGTGAAATCCCGCATCAGCATTCCGGTGTTTGCCAACGGGGATGTTACATCGCCTGAGAAAGCCCGGGACGTCCTTCGCCATACCGGCGCCGACGGCCTGCTGATTGGCCGCGCTGCCCAGGGCAGCCCCTGGATTTTCCGGGAAATCCGGCATTTCCTGGAAACCGGTAGCCACATGGCCGCACCGGAGCTTGATGAGGTCGAGGAAATTCTGACCGAGCATCTCCAGGCGTTGCATGCTTTCTATGGTGAGACCATGGGCGTGCGTATTGCCAGAAAACACGTGGGCTGGTACCTGCAGTCCCACGATCCGGGTAAACAGTTCCGCAAACGCTTCAACGCGATCGACGATGCGCTGGAGCAGAGAGACACGATTCAACGGTATTTTGCAGGCTTACGAAATGGAGAGGTATTCGCAGCATGAGCGCTGAGACTTTGGCAAACGACAACCTGAGCACCCCGGCCAACGATGATATCCATCAGTTGCAGACGGTGAACAGCAGCGGCAACACCGTCACCCTGCGCGACAGCGTTGAGGTCGCCCTGAAAAACTACTTCGCCCAACTGGACGGCGCTCCGGTGACCGAGGTCTACCAGCTGGTGCTTTCCGAAGTGGAAGCCCCGCTGCTTGAACAGGTGATGAAATACACCCGCAACAACCAGACCAAGGCCTCCACCATGCTGGGCCTGAACCGCGGGACCCTGCGCAAAAAGCTGAAGCAGTACGGTCTGCTATAATCCAGACACCCTGATTTGAAGAGGGCCTCCCGGACACCATTCGCGAGGCCCTTATTCGTTCATCTCCAGCGAAGAAAGTGACCCATGGCAAACCAGGCTAACACCTCCGTCCGTCGCGCTTTGATCAGCGTGAGTGATAAAACCGGCATCGTCGATTTCGGCCGTGCCCTGACCGAACGCGGCGTTGAGCTGCTCTCCACCGGTGGCACTTACCGGCTCCTGAAAGAAAACAGCATCCCGGTAACCGAAGTCTCCGACTACACCGGCTTTCCCGAGATGATGGATGGCCGTGTAAAAACCCTGCACCCGAAGATTCATGGCGGGATTCTCGGGCGCCGGGGCACTGACGATGCGGTGATGTCCGAGCATGGCATTAGCCCTATCGATATGGTTGTGGTCAATCTCTACCCCTTCGAGGAGACCGTTGCAAAGCCGGACTGTGATCTGGCGACCGCTATCGAGAACATTGATATCGGCGGTCCGACCATGGTTCGCGCTGCTGCCAAGAACCACAACGACGTCGCCATCGTGGTCAACGCCAGTGATTACAGCCGGGTCCTCAAGGAACTGGAGGCCAACGATGGCCAACTGACCTACAGCACCCGGTTCGATCTGGCCGTAAAAGCGTTTGAGCACACCGCTGGCTACGATGGCGCCATCGCCAACTATCTGGGCGGCCGCACGCCGGATAACGACAACGCTGATTTCCCCCGCACCTTCAACGCCCAGTACGTGAAGGTCCAGGACATGCGTTATGGCGAAAACCCGCATCAGCGCGCCGCATTCTACGCCGAGCGCAACCCCAAGGAAGCCTGCGTGGCCACGACCAAACAGCTTCAGGGCAAGGAGCTCAGCTACAACAACGTGGCCGATACCGATGCCGCCCTGGAATGCGTGAAGCCTTTCGCGGATCCGGCCTGCGTGATCGTCAAACATGCCAATCCCTGTGGTGTGGCGATCGGCGCCGATATCCGTCAGGCCTACGACCTGGCGTTCGCCACGGACCCCACATCGGCTTTTGGTGGCATCATCGCCTTCAACCGTGAGCTGGATGCGGAAACTGCCAAAGCCATCATTGATCGCCAGTTTGTGGAAGTGATCATCGCGCCGACCGTTGCTCCGGAAGCAGTGGAACTGGTAGCCGCAAAGAAGAACGTGCGTCTGCTTGCGTGCGGCGAGTTTGACGGCGACCGTGCCCGTTCCATGGATTACAAGCGTGTAACCGGTGGTCTGCTCGTTCAGGACCGGGACCTGGGCATGGTGGCCATGGAGGACGTCAAGGTGGTCACTGAGCGCCAGCCCTCCGAGCAGGAACTCAACGACCTGTTGTTTGCCTGGGAAGTGGCTAAATACGTCAAATCCAACGCCATTGTCTATGCCAAGGCGGGTCGCACCATCGGCGTCGGCGCTGGCCAGATGAGCCGTGTTTACAGCGCGAAGATTGCCGGTATCAAGGCCGCCGACGAGGGCCTGGAAGTGAAAGGGTCGGTCATGGCGTCCGATGCCTTCTTCCCGTTCCGCGACGGCATTGACGCTGCTGCGGCGGCTGGTATCACCGCTGTCATCCAGCCTGGTGGCTCCATGCGCGATCAGGAAGTGATTGATGCGGCCAACGAACACGGCATCGCGATGGTCTTCACCGGCATGCGCCACTTCCGGCACTGAGGGGTTATCACCATGAATATTCTCGTTATTGGCTCCGGCGGCCGCGAACACGCCCTGGCCTGGAAAGCCGCGCAATCCCCCAAGGCAGACCGTGTTTTCGTGGCGCCCGGCAACGCCGGCACGGCACGGGAAACCGGCCTGGAAAATGTCGACATCGACGTGATGGACCTGGACGGTCTCGCCAACTTCGCCGCCACCAATCATGTCGGGCTTACCATCGTCGGCCCGGAGGCGCCGTTGGTTGCAGGCATCGTCGACAAATTTGAGCAGCGTGGCCTGAGGGTTTTCGGCCCGAGTGCCGGCGCTGCCCAGCTTGAGGGCTCCAAGGCTTTCACCAAGGATTTTCTGGCGCGCCACAAAATCCCGACAGCCGGCTACGGCAACTTCACTGATGTGGACGAAGCCCTGGCCTATGTTCGCCAGCAGGGCGCTCCAATCGTCGTCAAAGCCGATGGCCTGGCTGCCGGCAAAGGCGTGATCGTTGCGATGACCCTGGAAGAAGCCGAAGATGCCATCCGCGACATGCTGGCCGGGAACGCGTTTGGTGATGCCGGTAGCCGTGTCGTCATCGAAGAGTTTCTGGAAGGCGAAGAAGCCAGCTTTATCGTGATGGTGGATGGCGAGCACGTTCTGGCCATGGCCACCTCCCAGGATCACAAACGCGTGGGCGACGGCGACACCGGTCTCAATACCGGTGGCATGGGCGCCTACTCGCCGGCCCCGGTGGTGACCGCGGATGTTCATCAGCGCATCATGGATGAAGTGATCTATCCGACCGTGCGCGGCATGGCGGCCGAGGGCCATCCCTATAAGGGGTTCCTCTACGCCGGCCTGATGATTGACAACAGCGGCACCCCCAAGGTGATCGAGTTCAACTGCCGTTTTGGCGACCCGGAAACCCAGCCGATCATGCTGCGGATGAAGTCGGACCTTGTGGAACTCTGCGACGCGGCCATCGACGGCAAGCTCGACCAGTGCGATTCCGAATGGGATGACCGCGCCTCCGTCGGTATCGTGCTGGCAGCCGGGGGTTACCCGGGCAGCTATAACAAGGGCGACGCCATTTCCGGCCTGCCGGACACCGAGACCGAAGGCGAGAAAGTGTTTCACGCCGGCACCCGTCTCAACGGAGACCAGGTGGTTACCAACGGCGGTCGGGTGCTCTGCGCCACGGCTCTGGGCAATACCGTCACCGAAGCACAGAAGCGTGCGTATGAGCTGGCCTCCCGGATCCGGTGGGATGGCGTGTTTTATCGCAAGGACATCGGCCACCGCGCCATCGGCCGCGAGACCCACTGAGCCTGGCCGACCGATCCGATCCTATTCTCAATCCCCGGCCGACCGGGGATTTCTTCGCCTGACCTGACACCTGCCTGCGTCATAAGCACTGACTATTGACTTTATAGTTACGGAACCGTAAAGTTTCGCCCGAACGTAATAGTAATGATTGTCACTTACATTTCGAAAAACAAATGGTAATGGAGATTAACCACATGTTTAAACCTTCCCGCTTATCACTGGCCGTGGCTGTCAGCCTTGCCCCGGGCGCCAGTTGGGCAGTCGGCGATGATCAGCCCCAGATGCTTGAACCCATGGAAATCATTGGCGATGCGTCCGCAGCCCAGACCTTGCCAGGGTCAGGCTACGTCGTTGGTGAGGCGCAGTTGAAAACCGAGGTTGAGACCGACATCAACCAGGTGCTGAAAACCGTCCCGGGCGTCTATGTGCGGGAAGAAGAAGGCCTGGGCCTGCGCCCCAATATCGGCATCCGCGGCGCCACGGCCGAGCGCAGCAGTAATATTACCCTGATGGAAGATGGCATTCTGATCGCACCGGCGCCCTACTCCAATCCGGCCGCCTATTATTTTCCGACACTGAAGCGCATGTCCTCGCTGGAAGTACTCAAGGGTGCCCCGCTGCTGCGCTATGGCCCGCAAACCACCGGTGGTGTCATCAACCTGATTTCCACACCCATTCCCGATCAGCGGCAGGGCTATGTTGAGACAGTCACCAACGACCGCGGCTCCACCGACGTTCATGTAACCTATGGTGACACGGCCGGCGACTGGGGCTACCTGCTTGAGACCGTCCAGCGCTCCGCGAAAGGCTTCAAGGAGATTGACCGCAGTAACCGCGATACCGGCTTTGATATCGAAGACTATGTCGGCAAGCTGCGCTGGCAGGGAGAGCGCCAGAGCGTGACCGCCAAGCTGCAATACTCCGAGGAAACCTCCAACTCCAGTTACCTCGGCCTGACCGATGCGGACTTCAGCCAGGATCCGAACCGGCGTTACGGGTTGTCCAGCATCGACCAGATGAACAATACCCACTCCGGTATCAGCCTGACCCATCAGTTCGACTGGAGTAATACCGTAAGCAGCACGGCCACCCTCTATCGCAACGACTTCAAGCGGAACTGGTTCAAGCTCAGCGGCGGCGGAAGCATCATCGACTCGGCAAACGGCGGCGACGCCAATGCCCAGGGTATTCTGGACGGCACAGTTGACGCCAGCGGCCTGGATTACAAAAACAACGCCAGGGACTACCTGTCCGAGGGCGTGCAGGTAAACTTTGATGTCGACATGGGCAGCCACCAGTTTGATTTCGGCGCCCGCTACCACGAAGATGAAATGGATCGTTTCCAGCCGGTCGATGTTTATGACCAGGTCAACGGCTCTCTGGTGTTCCAGAACACTGTCGCCCCCACGGGCAGCAATAATCGCTTTGAGACCGGCGAAGCCCTGAGCTTCTGGGCGCTCGACACCTGGCAGGCGACGGACAAGCTCAGCGTTAACCTCGCCCTGCGCTACGAGGATGTACAGACCAGCCGCACCCAATACGCGGATCCCGGCCGCACAACCGTCGACAGCACCCGCGCCAATGACAGTGCTGAACTCCTGCCCGGCGCTTCCTTTACCTATGACCTGTCCCAAAGCTGGCAGGTTCTGGGTGGCGTGCACCGGGGTTTCTCCCCTCTCGGAGGTGGTGCCAAGGCAAACGAAGATCCGGAAACCAGCAAGAACTGGGAGGCCGGCCTCCGGTACTTTGGCAATGCGTTCTTCGCGGAAATGATCGGCTTCTACAGCGACTTCTCCAACAAGGCCGAAAACTGTTCCGTGGGCTCGCCGTGCAGCAATGGCGCCACCTCTGGCAGTTTTGTAACCGGCGAGGCTGAAATTTCCGGTGTTGAGTTCCAGCTCCAGACCGGCACCCGGGCAGGCGAGTTCTACCTTCCGGTCAGCCTTACCTACACCTTTACCCAGGCGGAAATCAGCAAGGACAATGCCGCTTCGGGCCTGAAAAAAGGCGAGCAGCTCAAGGACGTACCTGAAAACCAGATGAGCTTCCGGACAGGCATGGAACACCCGAGTGGCTGGGACAACTACCTTGTGGCCACCTACGTCGATGAGATGTGTGTCAGCGCGGGATGCAACAACACCGCCACGAAACTGGACGAGACCGAGTCCCTGTTCCTGGTCGATTTCATCAGCCGCTACGCACTGACCGCCAGTGCCGATGTCTTCCTGAAAGTGGACAACCTGTTCGATGAACAGCAAATTGTCTCACGTTTGCCCGATGGCGCCATGGCGAACCTGCCGCGCACCGCTTCACTGGGGTTAAGCGTTAATTTCTGACGAATGACCGGGTTGGCCTGGTTTCCGGGCGAACCCGCTGTGAATGGCCCACTGATGAGACCCGGCCCGTTGGCCGGGTCTTTTTTTATGCCGGGCAGGGGAAGCAATTCCCATTCTCCGGCCCGAGAGTAAGGTAGACTGCGGACACAAAGTTCCGACCACATCGCCCAAAGGAGTCCCTTCGATGCGCCGCCCGTCACCGGTATACCTGCTGATCATACTGGCCGCTTCCCTGCTGTTCAGTGCCTGCTCTCGTCAGGACATCTACCAGACCGCGATTGATTTTGAACGATCATCGGCGGGTCTGGAGGCGGCGAGCGTGGCAGTGGGCAACCTTGACATCGCCTATCTCAGGAACCAGGAAATGAGCGCAGGCGACACCATCGTCATGATCCATGGCTTCGGGGCCAACAAGGACAACTGGACCCGTCTGGCCGGCCACCTGACCGACGACTTCAATGTCTATGCGATCGATCTGCCGGGGCATGGTGACAGCAGCAAGCCCCTCGACATCGGCTACCGCCTGGAAGATCAGGCAGGCTACGTCGCAAAGATTCTGGAGGCACTGTCGGTCGAGGATGCCCACATCATGGGAAATTCCATGGGAGGTGCGATTACCGCACTCTATGCAGCCAACTATCCCGGCAAAGTGAAATCAGCGGTGCTGTTCGACCCCGCGGGCATTCTCGAGTATGAAAGCGAACTGGTGGATCTTGTGATGGAGGGGGACAACCCCCTGATCCCCAAAAAGCCCGGTGACTTCGAGCGGCTCATGGAGTTCGCTCTCGAGAAAGAGCCCTTTGTGCCCTGGCCGATCATGGGCGTGATGGAAGAGCGGGCCATCGCCAATCGAGACATCAACGAGGTCATTTTTGCGGCGATTCGTGATGCCGGTTTCGAGTCGGACTTCCGCAATGCCATCACCAGGATTCAGGCCCCGGTCCTGATCATCTGGGGCAAGGAAGACCGGGTGATCAACTACCGAAACGGCGAGGTGTTCGCAGCAGCAATCCCGAATGCCAGGCTGGAACTGATGGACGGTATCGGCCACGCACCGATGGTGGAGGCCCCGGCGGAATCCGCAGAACTGTTCCGGACCTTTATCGGGCAGCCGGTCGAGTGAGGCTCATTTGAGCAATAGTTTCCGCATTCCACCTTCAGCGACTACAAGGGCACCGCAAAACAGGGTAGCCTAACAACCATTGTGCTTTTGACGTCCGAACTGATATCCCATGCCTGAAGCGATCTGGATTACCTTTGCCTTCGGCCTTGGCCTGCTGGTCAAGCTTGTTGGCCTCCCCCCTCTTGTTGGCTACCTGGCTGCCGGCTTTGTGCTCAGTGGCATCGCCGAAGCCACCGGTGTGGTGATCGAGGAGACCGACGTTCTCCAGCACATTGCGCATCTTGGCGTACTCCTGTTGCTGTTTACCGTGGGGCTGAAGCTGAAGCTTCGCTCCATCGTCAGCCCGGAGGTTATTGGCGGCAGCCTGCTGCATTTCGGGATTACCTGCGCGGTCTTTACACCCGGGCTGTACCTGCTCATGGATATCGGGTGGTCAACGGCGTTCATGCTGGCCATTGCCCTGTCCTTCTCGAGCACAGTCCTGGCAGCCAAGGTGCTTGAATCCAAACGGGAACTGCGGGCGTTCCACGGCCGGGTCGCCATCGGCATCCTGATCATGCAGGATCTGATTGCCCTGGTCGTTATGAGCCTGGCGGCCGGGAAAACCCCCTCCGAGTGGGCGCTGATTGTGTTCGGGCTGCCGCTGCTTCGACCTCTCCTGTTCAGGCTGCTGGATGCCAGTGGCCACGATGAACTGCTGGTTCTCCTGGGGCTTCTGCTTGCGCTTGTTGTCGGCGGGCTTGGCTTCGAGGCGGTCGGCCTCAGCTCGGAACTGGGCGCACTGGTTTTCGGTGCCATGCTGGCAAACCATCCGCGCTCTCAGGAACTCGCCAAATCCCTATGGAGCGTGAAGGAAGTATTCCTTGTGGGATTTTTCCTGCAAATCGGAATCGGTGGTCTGCCGGACCAGGAAGCGATCATGTTTGCCGTGATTGCGGCACTGGTATTGCCCCTCAAAGGCATTCTGTTCTTCTTCCTGTTGATTCTGTTCCGGCTGCGCTCGCGAAGCAGCTTCCTCTCGGCCCTGTCACTGACCAACTACAGCGAGTTCGGGTTAATTGTTGCGAGCGTGGCCTTGCCCGAGTGGCTGGTTCCCCTGGCAATTACGGTGTCGCTGTCATTCGTTATATCCGCACCATTGAACCGGTTTGCCCACCCACTCTTCGAGCGGATAAGCCATCGACTTGGAACCTTTGAAAGTCACAAACGCCATCCGGACGAACAACCGATCTCCCTGGCCAACACCCGTTTTCTGGTAATGGGAATGGGGCGAACCGGAACCGCCGCCTACGATTGGCTGAAAGAATCCGAACAGAACCTGATGGGGTTGGACTCGGATCCCGCAAAAGTCGAAAAACACCAGAAAGCCGGTCGAAATGCCGTATTCGCCGACGCAGAGGACACGACCTTCTGGGAGGGGCTGCACATGCCATCCGTTGAAGCAGTCATTCTCGCGATGAGCGATATTGAGGGCAAATTGATTGCCGCACGAATGCTCAGAAAGCTGGGGTTCAAGGGCTATATTGTTGCGCACACGTTGTATGCCGATGAAGCAAAGCAAATCTGCGAAGCCGGCGCCGATGATACCTATCTCACCATGAGTGAAACGGGTGTTGCCCTGGCCAGTCACCTGTTAGACAAGAAACCGGCCACGCCATCCCTCACTGTGAAGAAATCCGTATAGCCTGGCCTCTGGGCGCGGCAAGCAGGCTAGTTTTCCCCGAGGGCACAAGTACGGAACCCGGTATAAACATCGTTACGCAGGGGCAGGTAAGCCTGCCGATAGGTGCCCCTGATCAGGCAGGATGATGTTGCACAACCACCGCCCTTGGTGACCTTGTGATCACCAAACTGCAGGGTGGACATGAAAGGGTACATATCCACCTTGAAGCCGTCGTAAGGCAGGAACTGATCACTGGTCCACTCCCAGACCGTACCTGTCATCTGGCGGCAGCCAAAGGGGCTGTCACCATCGGGAAAATCAAACACCGGATTCTGGGCCATGGCGCGCCCGTTCAGATCAGCCAGGCGCTCATCCGGTGTCGAGTTGCCCCAGGGAAAGTGCCGGAATGGCTCGCCCGGTCGATTGCCAAGGGCTGCCACTTCCCATTCATACTCCGTCGGCAGACGACGCCCTGCCCAGCGGCACCAGGCCTCCGCCTCCCAGTAAGTCACATGGGTGACCGGTGCGTCCGGGTTCACGGGCTGCCAGCGATCAAACAGACGCTCCTGCCACTGGTCATCGTGCCAGCGCCAGTACAACGGATGACGGGGCGCCCGAAACATGGGCGCGTCACTGCCATGAACCAGAGCCACGTCGGTTTCGGTCTGAAGCCACTTCTGCCCACCAAAAGACCAGAGCTCGGGTCGTCGGTAGCCACCGTCTTCCACGAACTCCATGAACTGGCGATTGCTGACCAGGCATTTCGAAATGGCGAACGATTCCAGTTTCACGGCAAACCGTGGCTTTTCATTATCAAAGCCAAAGTCTTCACCGGCGTAACGTTCTGACTCACCCGGCATTCCGATCAGCCACTCCCCGGCCGGCACTACCGCGTCTCCCCCATGTGGATCGCCCGGTGCCGGCCGATAAAGATCGGTGCCCGGCGGCGCCGGGTAGCCGACAGTCTGGCGACACCAGATCATCGACTCGATGTGCATGTTCTGGTGGTAGATTGCGTAGCGATACAGGTAACGAGCCTGGTCGGTTAACGGCTCTTTTTCGATCCGCTCGGCCACGCGATCATAGATTAGATTGAAGTACTCTAAGGTTTTCTGTCGCCCGGGAAACAACTCCCGGTTCCATCTATCCCGGTGTTCGATGTGGAACGAATCCCACAGGTCGTCCATGGCAGGATCATGGCTCGGTGTGCCATCCAGCAGGTTGAAGACGAAGACTTCGTAAAAGAAGGCCGCATGCCCCATTTCCCAGAGCGGTGGATTGACGCCCGGATGGTAGGGAACGTCCAGCGCGGTCTCCGGAAGAGAACAGACAAGACTTTCGGTACGCTTCCGTGTCCATTCAAGCTGATCCAGCAATTCCGCCTTTGCCGCATCGATTTGCTCAATCGCTGTCATCTCGCCAACCACTTATCGTCAAACGGTTTCGTCAGCATACCAGAGAGTTCAGAACCGGGTTAAACGCTCTCACGCCCAAACAGCCAGAATGGCAGGAACAGCCACCAGGGTTACCAACAGAGACAACGGCAGCCCCAGGCGCCAGTAATCGCCAAACCGGTAGCCACCGGGCTCCATGACCAGCGCGTTGGACTGGTGTCCTACCGGTGTCAGAAAGGCGCAGGATGCGCCAATGGCAACCGCCATCAACAGGGCATCTGCGGCAATGCCCAGCTGACCCGAAAGGCTCAGGGCAATGGGTGCAACCAGAATGGCGGCCGCTGCATTGTTCACAACGTTCGAGAGCAACATCGTGCCCATCAGAACAATCGCAACGACCACCCAGGCATCGCCCCCGGAGCCGAGCATCAGCATCCAGGAAGCAATCAGCTCCGCGCCACCGGTGGTTTCGAGGGCCTGTCCCACTGGAATCATTGCCGCAAGCAAAACGATAACGGGCCAGTCGATTGCCCGGTAGGCTTCCTGGTTGCTGAGAACGCCACTGAGAACCATGGCAACGGCGCAGGCAACCAGCGCGACGGGCGGCGACAACCAGCCAACGACGATCACGGCAATGGCAGCTACAAACAATCCGCTAGCCAGAAGCGCGTTGCGTTCGCGGCCGAACCTGAGCCCCCTCTCTGCCAGAGGCAGGCACCCCAGCCCCTGAAGGGTAACGCGCAAGGCTTCCTCCTCACCTTGCACGAGCAGAATGTCACCGGCCTGGAAGCTGATGTCACCCAGGCGTCGTTGCAACCGTTGTCCCTGACGTGCAACAGCAACAATATTGAGACCATTCTGCTCACGAAGATTCAACCTGTTGGCGGTTTTCCCGATCAAACCGGATTCCGGCGTGATCACCGCTTCCATCAAGCGGACATCACCCTCCGACAGTGACTTTTCGTGCGGTTTTTCCGGTGCACTCTCATCTTCGTCGGACTCTTCGGAGGAGGACTCCTCGACATTCGCCAACTCAAGGCCGGTGCTGTCCAGAAATTCCTGCAAAGCATCGGTATCTGCCTCCACCAATAGCAGATCGCCGCCGCGCAGCACGGAAAACGTCGATGGTGCCAGTGACCGCTTGTCATCCCGGATCAGCGCGAGCACCACCACATCCTTCTCGGCGTCAGCCTGTGTCAGCAGGCTATGCAGTGTTGCGCCAATATGCGAGGAATCGTCCGGAACCCGAAGCTCAGTAACATAATCCCCCACGCTGAACAGCTTGCCGCCGTCATCGGGTTTCCCCCGTCTGGGCGTCAGACGCCACCCCGCCAGAGTGATAAAGGCGATGCCAGCCAGGGTTATCGCCAGGCCCACCGGCGCGAAATCAAACATGCCAAAGGAACCCGTTTCCCGGTAACTGGCAATGATGATATTCGGAGGCGTGCCGATCAGGGTCATGGTCCCACCCAGCAGGGAGCCAAACGCCAGGGGCATCAGCAGCAGCGAGGGCGACCGACCGGCTTCCCTGGACATCCAGATTGCCACCGGCATCAGAAGTGCAAGCGCACCGACGTTATTGATAAAGCCCGAGCAGAGAGCCACCACCGAGGTCAGCATCAACACCTGCAGAGTCGGCCGGTGTCCGACCTTGCCCAGCAGGCGGGCCAGGCGGTCAACCACACCGCCATTGACCAGTCCCTGACTGATCACCAGAACCGCCGCCACAGTCACAACCGCCGGGTGGCCAAAGCCATCGAATAGCTGATCCGCCGGCACGATCCCGGCGACGGCAACGGCGAGAAGCGCCAGCAGGGCGACCAGGTCGAACCGGATTCGATTCCAGACGAACAGCACCAGGGCGATCCCCAGTATCGAAAAAACAACTGCCTGACTGGCGCTCACTGTAACTCCATGCTTTCAGTCCTTGTCCGCCTGGTTTGCAGCCCGTGTCGGTAAACTTTACAGGAAGCCGGGGATGACAGAATCCTCTGTCCTTAAGCTCCTGAAAGGCCTACAAGTGTATAAACTGGCATACAAACTGAATGTCTGCCAGCAGGAGTTGTTTGCCTGTTTCCCCAGCCGTATGCGGTCACAGGGCAGTGATCGGATCGAGCAGTTCCGGTATTACCAGCATTTACTGAACGTTCAGCAGTTCGTTTTCCAGGCACATTCTCTGGGAGAGTCGCCATGAAGGAAAAACGACCGCTTGTTTGGTTGTCGGCGGTGTACCCGGTTTTGGCTGCGAGCGGGTCCTTGCTCAGGGACTGGCAGCTTATTCATGTCTCTGCCTCAGACAAACCCCACACAGGCGGGATGCCCCAGGGTGGAGCCAGAGTGGGCGTCTTCGACCTCGCCTCTCTGAAAGGGGATCAACTGACTCGTCTTCCCGACTGGCTGGACACTGTCCCGGTCCAGCACTGGGTCGCCACACTGGAACCTCACCAGATTCAGAGCCCTGAAATCTGTGCTCTTATAAACCGTTACTGCAAGGACTACCACACACTGCCTCTTCAAGCCGAGCGGCTCAATGCAATTCTCGGTCACCTGTGGGGAATGTCTGAACTGCAGGCAACTGCGTCCCGGGCAAAACCCGCTTGTTACCACGACTTTGCTCTGGAGGGAGAATCCGTGGCTATTCGGCATGTCAGAGAGCTGTTGCAGAAATTCGGCCGCACTGAAGAGTCCGTACTGATCTATGGCGAGAACGGAACCGGCAAGGAAGCCGCAGCCCGTTTCATTCACGACCATTCGCCCCGAAAAAACAAGCCAATGATTGCAGTGAACTGTGCAGCCCTACCCCGCTCTCTGACCCAGAATGAGCTCTTCGGACACGAAAAAGGGGCTTTCACCCATGCCATGAGTGCCCAGAAAGGGCGAATCGAGGCGGCCAATGGCGGCACTCTTTTACTGATTGGTGTCGATGAACTTTGCCCAGAGCAGCAATCGGCCATTCTGCGCTTCCTTCAGGAGGGCCTGATTGAGCGCCTGGGCTCAAATCATCCCATCAGCGTCGATACCCGGCTCATTGCAACAAGCACGAAACCGCTTGAACAGCTGGTCAAGACCGGGGATTTCCGAAGCGATGTGTTTTATCGACTTGGAAGCCTGCATGTGTTTTTGCCCCCACTACGCGACAGGAGGGAAGACATTCCCGTACTGGCCAACCGGATGCTCTCGGCCACACCCTCAGCTAATGGCGCCCGGCGGCTCAGTGACGCTGCAATGATCTGCCTGGCTGAACACCCCTGGCCCGGCAACCTCAGGGAGCTGCAGAACCGCTTGCGCCAGGCATTATTGCTGGGAGAAAGCCCACAGATCAGCGCCGAAGACATGGGTTTCATCCCCAACCCAAACGATAACCACGACCGCAACCGAGAACTCTCACTAGACGCTTTTCGCTCCAGAGCGGACAGACAGGCGATCTCGGTAAGTCTCGCGCTTGCCCACAACAACGTGTCAGCAGCTGCCAGGCTTCTGAATATTTCACGGGTTTCGCTCTACCGGCTTATGGATAAGCACCGCGTGCCGCATGGTTCCGCAACCCAGCCGAAGAAGGACTATTGAAGGAGATTGCCACATGAATAAAAACATACTTTGGGTCATCCCGCTTTTTTCTCTGGGCTACTCAATGTTGGCGGAAGCCGCTCAGGCCGACGACGATGCCTCGCCCGCCCCGACGAATATCCGCACAGCACCTGAAGAAGGCCACGACCCGGCAACCGATATTGCCTCCATTACCGCGGATCGGGGCATCGTCACCCGGCCGGGTCGGTTTACCATCGAACCATCCTTTTCCCATGCCCACAGCAACTCAACGGCAGTCGCGATCGAAGGTTACACGGTGATCCCTGCCCTGTTGATCGGGCTGATCAACATTTCGGAGATCCAGCGCGATATTTTTGTCGGTGCCATGTCACTCAAATACGGCTTTACCAGCAAATTTGAAGCGGCGGTACGCGTGCCCTACCTGAGCATCAATGAGGATCTGAGAGAGCGTGAGGTTTTCCAGGGCACACCGGTGGATACACTGCGAGAATCCTCCGGAGAGGGTCTCGGTGATGTTGAAATTTCAGCTCGCTATCAGTTAACCGATGGCCTGGGCGGCTGGCCCTACGTGATCGGCGGGCTGCGCGTGCGAGCGCCAACTGGCGAGGGCCCCTACGACGTTGGCCAGAGGGTCATCGAGGATAATCAGGGCAATCCGATTGGCATAGAGCTGGAAAGCCGGCCAACAGGTTCAGGCTTCTGGGCCTTCGAACCCGGACTCTCATTTATCTATCCGACCGACCCGGCCGTGTTGTTTGGCAATCTGAGTTATGTCTGGACTCTCAAAGAGGAGCAAGGCTTTGAAAACGGAGGCACGGTCGACCCCGGCGATATCGTGCGTTTTGGCTTCGGGATGGGGTTCGCCTTTAACGATCGCACGTCATTCAGCCTGGGCTATGACCACTCGATCATTCGCAAAACTACATTCGAGAGAGACATTGATCTCTTCGAATCCAATTTCGACCGTATTCAGATCGGATCACTGTCATTCGGGCTGTCCCAGCGCCTGTCGCAGTCCACATCTCTTAGCCTGACGGTGAGCATTGGTGTTACTGAAAACGCGCCTAACAGCGAGATCACACTCAAGCTTCCGATCAGTCTCTAGGGAGGAATCAAGAATCTCTCAGCGACCAAGTAACTGAATCAGTTGATCACTGAAGCGGGCCGGGAACTGATGCCCGACACCCAGATTGTTCAGCTCGATATTCAGCTGATGCATATTTTGTATCACAGTGCTATCAAGGCTGTTCTGAACCACAGTCATCCAGCCGTTGGGACCCGCCATCTGGCTGGCTACCCGCGCACCGCCGCTGCGGTTCGCGCTGATCACTTCCAGTACAGTTTCCGTTTGATGGTCCACCAATCCGCCGTTGACCGCCTGGTTGAGGTTGGGAATGGTCAGGCGATTGACCACCAGGGTGTCACCATTAATGCCGACAACTTGTTCCAGGCCGATACTGATCTCCAGGTTATCCATCAGGAAACCACCCCGATATTCAGACAGTTGCGCATCACTCAGGGGCATGACACCAAGCACCAGCTCTGCTCGCGCAGATAGTGACACCGTTGCAAATGAAGCAACCAGTAACGCTATGGCAGGCATCCGGGACATCATGATCATCACCATTCCCTTGTGGAGGGCCAGTAGGGCAATGTGTGCCCGAGCGAAGGACCACTCAGGCCTTTCTGCATCGGCGCCCTGGCCACTTGCGGCCAATGTCCGTCACCGAGAAACCCGTCCCGCCCCTGTACAAGATGACTGCGAATAACAAAGGCGGTACCGTTCCAGTACTCGCTGAATCTTGAGTAGGAATAGACCTTCAACCCCCGCGCCGGATCGCCCACCAGAACCTCACTGTCACTGATACCCTTGATCAGGACAAAATGCCGGAATCCATCAATGTCCAACAACACAATCATGGGTAGGCGCACCTTCTCCTTAAGGCCGGTCAACGGCATGCGAAAACCGTCGGCCTGGTACCCCCTGGCCTCCAGATAGCGCTTCATATCGAGCATGGAGAATCCGTTCTGGCGTACCTTCTGCTCATCTGCCAAAGCAAGCATCTCGATGAAGACATCGTGTTCTGTTACCCGGTCCTGGTAGTGAAAGGACAACAAGGAAGCAACTGCTGCGGAGCCGCAACTGAAGTCGTATTGCTGGCGCATCACACTATCAAACCGGCGACTCTCAAAACTGGTAACGTTTACCTGAACATCACCGCCAATACCCGGCACCATGACCGAGCCGGCAAATGCGGTGGACCATAGCAGCCCGGCACTCGCGCAAACCGCGACAAGAACCTTCCTGGTCATGGCCCACCTCCGTCAGTGATTGATCAGTATGTTGATCTGGGTACTGTCCTGAATGACCACCTGGTTGCCGGTGTTCTGGATAACCGTGGCAACCCCACTCATGTTGCCGAACGCGTTGTCGGAAATACTGTTATCACCTGTGACGACATTTCCTGAAAGCAGATTATCGGACACATTTGCATTTTGCTGGTTGTCGTTAATCTGCCACTGCATCGGGATTCCCTGGCGACCACTTGCATCCGCCAACTGATCCGCCGACATCGGCGCGGCATCCAGCCACTCCTCAGCTGAAACAAATCCCGCTGCCGCGAACAGTAACGCCAGCAAGGCAGCCTTCAGTTTCCATCTGATGACGTAACCCATGGCAGTTCTCCCGGAATAACCGGGCCGCACCCGTTAAGGCGCGGCCGGGATTCCTTACTGGGTGCCACCACCGGTGGACAGGTTGGACATTACACTGACATTCGCCTGTGTAACGTTGCCATTGCCTGCATTCTGGGCAAAGGCGCCAACACCGGTGAAGTTCGCGGAACCGCCAGAGATTTCGTTGCGGTTCCGGGCATCGGTGTAGGACGCTCTGCCGTTGGCATCGCCGTAGTTGGTTGAAGAGCCCGATACACTGCCATCGAGATCGGCGTTGTTCAGGAACACATCCAGATCAAGGGCCAATGAGTTGTCGGAGCTGTCATTTCCGCTGTCGGAGATAGTGGTGTTCCCGCTATCGGCAATGTTGGTTGAGTTGTCGGAGCTGTCATTGCCACTATCCGAGACGGTGGTATTACCGCTATCGGCTACATTGGTGGAGTTGTCGGAGTTGTCGTTCCCGCTATCCGCGACGTTGGTGGAATTATCGGAGCTGTCATTCCCACTGTCTGCCACATTGGTGGAGTTGTCGGAGTTGTCATTTCCGCTATCGGCCACGGCGGTGTTGCCGCTGTCAGCAACATTCGTGGAGTTGTCGGAATTGTCGTTTCCGCTATCCGCGACGTTCGTGGAGTTATCGGAGCTGTCATTCCCGCTGTCGGCGACGTTGGTGGAATTATCCGAACTGTCATTCCCACTGTCTGCGACATTAATGGAGTTGTCCGAACTGTCGTTCGCACTGTCTGCCACATTGGTGGAGTTGTCGGAGTTGTCATTTCCGCTATCGGCCACAGCGGTATTACCGCTGTCAGCAACGTTGGTGGAATTGTCCGAATTGTCATTACCGCTGTCGGAGATCTTGAACGAATCAGCCACATCGGTGCTGTTGTCGGAATTGTCGTTCGCACTGTCCGCAACATTGGTTGAGTTATCGGAGCTATCCGTGGAGTTGTCGTTACCACTGTCCGCAATCTTGAACGAATCAGCCACGTCTGTGCTGTTGTCCGAGCTGTCAGTGGAGTTGTCATTACCGGAGTCGGTATTGCCGGATTGGTCATTGTTGGCGGTGGAGGTGTTGTCCGCGTTGGTATTCGGATCGCCGTCTCCGCCCTGGTCCGCATAGGCAAAACCGGAAACGCCCATTGTCATGGCGATGGCAGCTGCTAGCAGTGTTTTTTTGGTGTTCATGATGTCATTTCCTTTGAAGTTATTGGCTTTTAAGGGATCCGACCCAACCCGCTAGCCTTCGGGTAAGCCAAGGTTCAGACCCGCCAGAACAAAGTAGCGATTCCCGTGCCACAATTGAGAAACTGGAATCAGGCGCATGTTTTTAAAGGGTTTTCTTTTTTTCAATCGAAAATCAACGGGCCCTGGCACCGTTGAAACTGTTTCAGGAATGAAACAGGGAGGGCAAACAAAAAGGAGGATACGTACGTTTTATCGCGTCGTCTCAGACACTTACGTGAAATTCGCAGTGTCAGAAAAACAAAACCCCGCTCTAGGCGGGGTTTTGGGGATTGAAGCGAACCCTCGGGCCCGCTTCGACAACATCTGAACCTTCGATTAACCGAACTGGTTCATGGTGTTGTCTTTACCACCGGCCTTCAGGGCCGCGTCACCAGCGAAGAATTCCTTGTGGTCGTCACCGATGTTGGAACCAGCCATGTCCTGGTGCTTAACGGTAGCGATACCCTGACGGATTTCCTTGCGCTGTACACCAGCCACGTAGGCCAGCATGCCTTCGTCACCGAAGTAACCCTTGGCCAGGTTGTCGGTAGACAGGGCCGCGGTGTGGTAGGTCGGCAGGGTGATCAGGTGGTGGAAAATACCCGCTTCACGTGAACCGTCACGCTGGAAGTTACGGCACCACTCGTCGGCCAGCTGACCCAGCTCGGTGTTGTCGTACTCTTCGCTCATCAGCTTGGCGCGGTCGTAGGCAGAAACGTCCTTGCCTTCTTCCTTCCATGCGTCGAATACCTGCTGACGGAAGTTCAGAGTCCAGTTGAAGGACGGGCTGTTGTTGTAAACCAGCTTGGCGTCGGGAACCACTTCCTTGATGCGGTTAACCATGGCTGCAATCTGGCCAACGTGCGGCTTCTCGGTTTCGATCCACAGCAGGTCAGCACCGTTCTGCAGGCTGGTGATGCAATCCAGAACCACACGGTCTTCGCCAGTACCCGGCTTGAACTGGAACAGGCCAGACGCCAGACGCTTCGGACGAACCAGCTGACCATTCTGCTTGATCACAACGTCGCCGTTGTTGATGTCTTCTGCCTTCTCGATCACTTCACCGTCGATGAAGCTGTTGTACTGGTCGCCCAGATCGCCCGGCTCGTTGGTCACGGCGATTTTCTGAGTCAGGCCAGCGCCCAGGGAGTCAGTACGGGCAACGATAACACCGTCGTCCACACCCAGCTCCAGGAACGCCAGACGAACGGCGTTGATCTTGGACAGGAAGTCGGCGTGGGGAACCGTTACTTTGCCGTCCTGGTGACCACACTGCTTCTCGTCAGAGACCTGGTTCTCGATCTGGATACAGCAGGCACCGGCTTCAATCATCTGCTTGGCCAGCAGGTAAGTCGCTTCGGCGTTACCGAAACCAGCGTCGATGTCAGCGATGATCGGAACAACGTGAGTTTCGTGGTTGTCGATCTGCTTGATCAGCTCTTCAGCCTTGGCGTTGTCGCCGGCATTCTCGGCTTCTTCCAGGGCACGGAACAGGTGGTTCAGTTCCCAGGCATCCGCCTGACGCAGGAAGGTGTAGAGCTCTTCGATCAGGCCAGATACGGCAGTCTTCTCGTGCATGGACTGGTCAGGCAGCGGACCGAACTCGGAACGCAGTGCAGCAACCATCCAGCCGGACAGGTACAGGTAACGACGCTTGGTGGTGCCGAAGTGCTTCTTGATGGACAGCATCTTCTGCTGACCGATGAAGCCGTGCCAGCAGCCCAGGGACTGGGTGTACTGGGAAGTGTCCTTGTCGTAGTTCGCCATGTCTTCGCGCATGATCTTGGCGGTGTACTTGGCGATGTCCAGACCAGTCTTGAACTTGTTCTGGGCGCGCATGCGAGCGGCGTGCTTCGGGTTGATGGCGTTCCAGGTCGGGTGCTGCTTCAACAGGGAAGCGATCTGGTCAACGTCTTGTGCGTAGGGCATGGTCTCAATCCTTTCTACGTTGGTTTTCTAAGTCGATGCGGAGAAGCGTACAGCCACTTCCGAAGCCAACAACCTGCTCACTTTTTGAGCGAAGCGCTGACGTTGATGGTTACTTTAGTGGTTTCAAATTTATAATTGAAATTTATATGATCTATTTTCGGCATTTTCCTGGTGAATGGTAAGAACCCCTTATTCTTGAGTTGGATCAACATCGGAAAAGTGGCTATTGTTACTGTTAACAGTGAGCAAGCATCACCCGACCCCATCAGGCGCAAACAGTGTTCTACCTGCGAGCTTTCAGCCACTCCCTTGTGCATGCCCTGAAGAACCTGTTTCCGATCATCGCCGTCGTTGTCTTCTTCCAGCTTGTTATTCTCCGGCAAATGCCGGACAACACGTTTGCGATGGCAGCGGGTCTGCTGATCGTGGCTGTCGGCGTTGCCCTGTTCCTCCAGGGCCTTGAGCTGAGCATCTTCCCGGTTGGCAAAAGTCTGTCCAATCAGTTTGCCCGCAGGGGCTCTGTGCCGGTTCTGCTCTCGTTCGGCTTCGCAATGGGCTTTTCTGCGGTGGTGGCAGAGCCGGCACTGATTGCCGTGGCCCAGCAGGCGGAGGAAATCAGCGAGGGCAAGATAAAGGCCCTGACACTCAGGATACTGGTGGCCGTTTCCGTTGGCCTCGTCGTTGCCCTGGGCGTGTTCAGAACCATATTTGGTTACCCGCTGCACTGGTTCATGATCATCGGTTACATCGTGGTGGTGATCATTACCTGGTTCGCGCCACCCGAGATTGTTGGTCTTGCCTACGATTCAGGTGGCGTGACCACCAACATCGTCACCGTTCCCCTGATTGCCGCCCTGGGCATTGGTCTCGCGGCTTCCATTCGGGGTCGAAACCCCTTGTTGGACGGCTTCGGACTGGTTGCCCTCGCGGTGATGGTTCCCATGATTACCGTTCAGCTTTACGGGATTTTTGTCTATTCCGGTGTTACCACCGATCCGACCACGGTGCCAACCCTGGTACACAATGGAACCGCCGATCAGACTCCCGTTCTGCTGACGATGCTGCTCGATCTTGCCGGCATGATCCGGGATGTACTTCCGATCATTATCACCATCCTTTTTTTCCAGTACCTGGTGTTGCGCCGGGGGCTGACCAACCCGCGCAAGATCCTGTTCGGGTTTGCGCTGGTGGTGCTCGGTCTCTATGCCTTCGTGGTCGGTCTGAAACTCGGCCTGTTCCCGATCGGCACCAGTATGGCCCGGCAACTGATGAGCATGGAGGGCTTCGTCTTTGTCTATCTCTTCGCCTTCATGATCGGGTTCGCCACCACCATGGCCGAACCCGCGTTGATCGCAATCGGACACCAGGCGGAACAGGCCGCGGCCGGTACCATAAACGGCAATGCCATCAGGATTATCGTGGCGGTCGGGGTCGCTGTCGGGATCACCCTCGGCGTCCACCGGATCATCAGTGGCGACTCCATTCACCATTACATCATTGGCGGCTATATTCTGGTCATCATCCTGACCGCGCTGGCCCCGAGATACATCATCCCGCTGGCGTACGATCTTGGCGGGGTTACCACCTCCGAGGTTACCGTACCTCTGGTAACCGCACTGGGTATTGGTCTGGCCAGCAGCATTGAAGGCCGTAACGTGCTGATCGACGGGTTCGGCCTGATTGCCTTCGCCTCCATCTTTCCGATCGTGACGGTGATGGGCTACGCCATCATTGTTGAAATGCTTGCCAAGCAGAGGAAAACAGACTCATGAAATTTTCGGTTCTGGTAGCAATTGTTCCAGAGGATCAGGAACAGGACTGCGTTAATGCCGCGAGGGACCTTGGCGCCGGTGGTATCACGGTGATTCCCGGCCGCGGCATCAGCAACACCGCGAAAAAAACCTTCTTCGGCCTGACCTACGACGGCAGCCAAAGCGTTCTGCTGATGGTGCTGGAGAAGGGCCTCTCGCTCGATATTCTGAAGGTTATCCAGAAGATACTCATGCCCGACCATAACGATTCCAGGGGACTGGTGTTCACACTTCCCCTGGAACACCTGGGCGGGATCGACATGTCCCAGGTCGCAAAATTCGAACAACATCTGAAAGATTCACTGTAACCGGAGAACAGCCATGAAACTGGTCAAAGATGTGATGGTGCGGGATGTAATGACCATCTCTCCGTTTGCCAGCATCCGTGAGGCGCTGTCACAGATGAAACAGCACTCTGTGAAATCGCTGGTGGTGGAGAAAACGAGCGAGCACGATGCCTGGGGTCTGATCACCTATACCAACGTGCTAAAAACGGTTATTGCCGAAGACGGCGACATCGACCTTCTGAACGTTTACGACGCCTGCGCCAAGCCTGTCATCAGCGTTGGCGAGAATCTGAACGTCCGACACGCTGCCAGCCTGATGAGCAAATACCGGGTAAAGCGCCTTCTGGTGCTGGCCGACAATGATCTCAAAGGCTTTGTGGTCATGGACGACATCATGGCGGCCCTGCTCGACAGCATCGACTGACCGGCATTCAGGTCATGCAAAGCACCACCAACCGGTCACCCGGCTGTAACTCAAGGTAGTCCTTGCGGGGCGGGTTCAGCTGCAGGTGGCGCTCGCTTTCATTGGCACGGTGCCGAAATATCCCGAGTGCCAGTTCACCTTCGGCCGCCACCGTTTTTTCCAGCACCTGAAACGTCGCACTGGCGGGCAAAGGGTAATCCGCCGGATCCCGGAACTGGATCTCGGCACCGCCAACGGTGAACAGTTCATCCAGCACGATGCGAAGCTCGCGCCGCAACGCCACCTGCGCCAGAACATGACTGAGAATCATGGGGCTGATCATCATCTCGCTCTGATGCCCATCCAGCAGGTGCCGGTTGTCGGGGTCGCTCAACTCCATGATCAGTTGAGGCCTCCGGGCAAAATCGGCCAGGATGTCCTCAAGCTGCAGGTACCCCACCATCGCCCGGGCATCGGCCTCTTCACCAGAAGCCAGCCGGTCACTGCTCAGCAGGATCACGGTATCGTAGCCCGCCGGCCCTATCCGGCGGAGCTCCCCCTCCACCATGTAGTCCGCCTCGATATGCCGACAGGTCAGGCGGTCCGAATTGTCGACATAGCGTGCAATGGCCTGTTCCCGTTCGGCTTTGGGAACCACGGAGACCAGATCCACCTCAAAATGACGGTGGCCATAGCTGAGGAACTCCGCGATCAGGCTGGGCACGCGTCGGTTCCAGCCTAAGACCAGAACCCGGTGATTCATCTGGTCCACGGGCCGCTCAACCCGCACCGCCTGCCCTCTCACCAAGGCAGGCAAGGGCGCCTTTTTGGGATTCGGCTCGGTCTCGGAGTAATCCCGGGCCATGATGACCACCCGATCAGCCGATGCAATGGGTGAGTCTGAGGGCGCCAGCAACTGGACGTCCCATCCTGAACCGCTGGGTTTCAACAGCCCCAGCACGATGACTTCGGGCCGGGCGGCCGCCAGCTCGCCCAGCGTCATGCCTGCCAGCGACTCGCCTCCGCGGATATAGATCTCGTTACCCTCACCGGCTGTCAGCAGCTCGTTGAACACTTCAGACAGGCCAGGATGAAGGATGTTCTGCACCATCAGGCGACTGATGGTGGCATCGCCTGCCACGACCTCCACGGCCCCGGGGTAGGCCCGCTCTATCACCGGGAGTTTGCGGACGTCCTGGATCTCGGCCACCACAAACGGCAACGAGGACTGAAAATGCCTTGCCTGCGCGGCTATGGACAGCAGCGCCTTGACCGTCTCCACGTCCGATGTGACCAGGCTGCCAGCTTCGTGGGCCGCGCTGGGCACGATAACCGCCGCTGCATCCAGGCAAGCCACCCGGTGCAGGGCATCCGGCTGGATTGCGGATCCCGATCGCAGGATGATCTGGCGGGCCCGGCGCCCGATACCAGGCTCGGTGCGCAACTCATGAACCTGGGCTGCAGACGCCTCCTCAGACAACACCACGAGGTTGAGCTTCTGGGCATCGTGCTTTTCCAGAAAACGGCGCACCCGGCCACTGGAGCCCAACAGCTCGGAGAGCAACGGGAGGGTCTGGCTGGTCCAGCCCAGCACCACCACATGATTCTTCAGCGTAACCGGCGTAAGGCCTCTCTCAAGATCCGCCATTTTAGCGATCAACCACCGTGTCAGGATCGCCACCAGAGTGCCCATGAACACCACATAGCCGCTAATAGTCAGCAGGGTCGAAACAAAGCGCTGCCAGGTGCCAACGTCGTCACCCAGGTAACCTGGATCGGTCAACCGAAGAAACGCCCACCAGATTGCAGAGCCCGGATCTTCGAAGTCGCCGCCCTGGGGAACCACAAGCAGGCCACCGATTAACGAGATCAGGCCAATGAAGACACCGACCACGAGAAGCTGAAATCCCGCGCCTTTGACGAGCTGGCGTTCCAGTATGAATTTGACTCGGTCGATCAGCCGGAAAGGCAGCATGGCAGTCCTCTTGAAGAGAGTATTTTCGTCGCGTCAGGGTAGACCATCCGGAAACGGATGGAATCAGGTTTTTATCCGGAAGCCCGATCAGTTTCAGACGCAGGGCAACTGATCAGACGCAAAGCTTCGTCCAGGGAGGAAGTATAGCGGCTAACGCCAGCTATCGGCGCAACCCCGGCACGAGCGAGGGTGCGCAAAGGCTGGAACTGAAGATCGGCAATCACAATCTGTGTACCGTCCCGTTCACAGGTAGCAATAAGCTTGTTCAAAGCGGACAGCCCGCCGGCATCGAGAATCGTCACGCCGTCCATGTACAGAATGAATCCGCGGGCGTTCCGGGCGAGCACTGCCAGTTCCCCGAAAATCCGGTCCGCAGCGGCAAAAAACAGGGGGCCGTTTATCTTGAACACCTGCCAGCCATCGGGCAGCCGGGATTCTGCAATCCGTTTGCTCTGGGTGATATCTGTAACCCGGGTCATCTGGGCCATTTCCCGCATGAACAGGACCGCCGCCAACAGGACGCCGGTGGTGATGGCAATGACCATGTCGAGCAATACCGTCAGTGAAAAGCAGGTGAGAAAAACCAGGATGTCGCTGCGCGGCGCGGTTTTCAGAAGATGCAGGGACTTGGGGGCCTCACTCATATTCCAGGCCACCATCACCAGCAGGGCGGCCATGGCCGGCATGGGAAGATACGCCAGCAGGCCCGCCAGCGAAACCAGCGCCAGCAGAACGACCAGCGAATGCACCATTGCGGAGACCGGCGACTCGGCGCCGGCCCGGTAGTTGGCCGCCGAGCGGGCGATGGCGGCCGTGGCGGTAATGCCGCCGAAAAACGGCGTGATGATGTTGCCAAGGCCCTGCCCCATGAGCTCGCTGTTGGCGCTGTGGCGTTTGCCAGTCATGCCATCAAGCACCACGGCGCACAGGAGAGACTCGATGGCCCCAAGCATGGCAATGGCAAAAGCTGCCGGCAGCAGATCCCGGACCAGCGACCATGACAGCCCGACGGGCTCGCCCGATGCCCCTGCCTGCTGCCACGGCCAGGCGAATTCCGGCAAGAACGGCGGAATACCCGCTCCCTCGGTGCCGTCCGGCAGGAGATAACTGAACCTTGAACCAATGGTATCGATAGCAGCACCCTGGGCATTCAACCAGAGCGTAAGCAGGCTTCCGATCACCACCGCTGGCAGATGCGGGGGCACCGGGGTTTTCAGGCGTGGCCAGAGCAACATGCAGGCAAGGGTGACACCGGCCACCAGGGTACTCATACCATCAAATTCCGGCAGCGCACCGGTCAGCAGGGCCAGCTTGTCCCAATAATGCTCGGGCATATCGCCAACCTGAAGGCCCAGAAAATCCCGGATCTGCAGGGTGGCAATCACCACGGCGATCCCCCCGGTAAACCCGAGGGTTACCGATTCTGGAATGTATTCGATAAAACGACCCAGTCGCATCAGAGCCATCAGAATCAGCAAAACGCCCGACATCAAGGTGGCCAAAAGCAGACCGCCCAGCCCATAGCTCTGGGCGATGGGGTACAGAATGACAACGAAAGCAGCGGTGGGGCCGGAGATGCTGAACCGGCTGCCACCGGTCAATGCGATCACAAACCCGGCAATAATGGCGGTGTAGAGGCCGTACTGGGGTGCAACACCACTGGCGATCGCCAATGCCATGGCCAGGGGTATGGCAATAATGCCCACCGTCAAACCCGCCATCACATCGCGCAGGAAACGGCGGCCCCGGTAGGGCTCATCAATACACGCTTCCCGGAATGCGTGGGCCATCCGGAGAGAAAAAAGGTGGGCTCGATGCGGCATGGGTGACTCGTTAATTGCAACTTTTAACGACTAATTATATGCTCATTATATCTACATTCAATGTTAATACGGTTAACATCATCGAAAGCCACCCGAGGTAAAGAAAAACCCAATGGAAAACCGCACTGCCCGCCTGACGTTGCTGATCGATCCCGAGAAAAAGGCCGCCTTTGAAGAACTGTGCAAGCAGGAAGATGTGACGCCATCCCAGAAAGTGCGCCAGTTCATTCGGGAATACGTGGAAGAAAGACTGGGATCGGACTGGCGCGAAGATCGTAAAAAGAAATCCTGACGGGGTTCATTACGTAAAGACTATGATGAAACCTATCGCGCCAATCCTGCTGTTTGCCACTTTGTCTGTTATGAACGGATGCACTGCCATGCCTTCATCGAAAGCCCCCGACACGCTGAATTCGGCACCGCAAACCCAGTACGATGCCCTGCTCGTAAACCCGGCAAACAAGACCGCGCTGACTCCGGAGGAACTGGCGCAGCAACTAGCCGACGTCGATGTTGTGGTTGTCGGGGAATACCACGGGCACCATGGCTCACACCTTCTGCAATCCCGGCTTCAGAGCGCCCTGTTTCGGCTGCGGCCGGAGCAGATTCTCAGCATGGAGCAGTTCAACCTGGATCGTCAGGACGAACTGAACCGTTATCTGCGGGGAGAGACGGGCGAAACCGAAATGATCGAAGACGCCGAAGCCTGGGACAATTACCGTGCCTCCTATCGTCCATTGGTGGAGTTTGCACGCCGGCACGACCTTCCGGTGATCGCGTCCAATGCGCCGGCCGACGTGGTCCGCTGCGTTGGCCGCAAGGGCCCGGGCTATCTCGACCGTATTTCAGACACCTTGAGACAGAAATTACCCGCTAAACCCTTCATGGACACCCCGGAATACCGGGAAAAGTTCATGGCGGCCATCGGTGCAAGCCACCAGGCAGACGACACCATGAGCGAGCGGATGGACAACACCTACAAGGCCCAGTTGCTCAGGGACAACGCCATGGCAACACGTATTCTTCAGGCGCGGACAGAGCACCCGGAGCACCAGGTACTGCACGTGACTGGCACCTTTCACAGTGAAAATGGCCTGGGCACCGTGGCGCTTCTGAAACAGCGCGCGCCTGAAATCTCGGTCGCCATCGTAAGCCCGGCTTTCTGGCCTTGGGACGTCAACGAAGCGCCCCTGGAGAATAATCGCGCCAAGGGTGATTTCATCTACTTTATCCAGCCTCTGCCCGACGAATTCCGGGACGCCCAGCGGGAACGTGAGGCGATGACAGCCCGCTTTCGCCGCTCGACCGACAAAAGCTGTGACTGAAACGGCCGGCTACCGGCCTGACAGGCCCGATTCCAACTCAAGTGCCTGTTCAAACACCTTCCGGTCCTCGTCGCTGAACAGCACAAACCGGACAAGGCGAACAGAGTTGAGCTCCGCCAGCGTGTCAGACACCGCCTTCATGGCCACTGCCGCCGCATCCTGCAGTGGATAGCCGAAAACCCCGGTGGAGATGGCAGGAAAAGCGATGGACGTCAGCTTATGCCGATCTGCCAGCAACAGGGCATTTCTGAAACACTCAGCCAGCAAACGGTCGGATGGCTCGTCGACCCCGTAAACCGGCCCCAGACAGTGGATTACGTGTTGGTTTGGCAGCTCGTGAGCCGAGCTGATGACTGCCTGCCCCGGCCTGATCGGCGCCAGAGCCCGGCACTCCTCTGCCAGCCCCGGTCCGGCGGCGCTGTGTATGGCGCCTGCCACGCCACTCCCTGGCAAAAGTTCGGCGTTGGCGGCATTGACGATCACATCCATATCCTGCTGTTCAGCAATGTTTCCTCTGATGCACTCAACTTTCACAACCGTCATGTTTCCTTCCTTTTCGCTTGGGGCGTGAAACGCTAATCTTGACCATGACCTCAGGATAGCAGCCAGACACCGGACGCTTTCCGGAACATTCCGGTGACGTAATACAGGGACACCCCATGAAACTTTTTGCCTCAGTGATTCTCGGCGTCAGTGCCATCATTTCTGCCGCCCTGATTGGCAATGGCCTGACCGATCTGCGCACAGGCGACCGCTACGTGACCGTTAAAGGTGTGGCTGAACGGGAAGTGAATGCCGATCTGGCCCTGTGGCCGATCCGCTTTCTCGCCACCGGTGCGTCCCTGAGTGAAGCCCAGGAAAGGGCCAGAAGCAGCCGGGACGCGATCATGGCGTTCCTCAAACTGCAGGCCATTGACCAGAATGCGGTCGAACTCCAGCGCCTGGATGTCACCGATACCCGGGCCAACCCTTACCAGGCCAACAACGGAGAGCAGAAGTTCATCATCAGCCAGACGCTGATGGTACGCAGTACTGACATCGACCGAATCCGGCAGGCAGCCCAGGGTGTCAGTGAACTGGTGGACTCCGGAGTGGTGCTGTCTTCGGACTACGGCCCGTCCGGCCCGACGTACGTATTTAACGGGCTCAACGACATCAAGCCGGAGATGATTGCCGAGGCCACGGCATCGGCCCGGGAAGCTGCCGACCAGTTCGCCCAGGATGCAAAAGCGGAACTCGGGGGGCTGCGACGTGCCAATCAGGGCGTTTTCCAGATTCTGGCCCGGGATCAGGCGCCGGGCATCATGGAACAGCAACAGCCGGTAAAAACCGTCCGGGTAGTCTCAACCGTCGAATATTACCTTCGCTAGCCCAACCGCCTACTGCGTGGCCACCATCTCATCGGTCACCTGATATTCACCCGCCAGCCAGCGCAGAATCTCGTTGGCTGCAGGGTGGTCAAAGGCATCGTAGGTATGCTGAAGGCTCTGGCGCTTTTCATCACTGATCCGGCCCAAGCCAGCGTCTTGCAGCACCAGTAAATCCGCATGCAGCTGCGCTGCCAACTCCCTGCCCAGCACCTCGCGGGCGACATGGCGGAATGCCTGGCCGTATTGATAGGAGGGTCCCAGGCGGTAGGACTCCGCCAGCGTGATAGCCGGGATGGCCGTCAGCGTTGGCTGCAGGGCCGGATTGATACCATGGCCGGCAAGGTGCGCCGCGTTGGCCGCCGGTCGCCCGGTGAAGGCTCGCAGGTGCAGATGTTGCGACATCCGGTCGCCGTCGTTGACCGGGTAGTTGTCCCAGAGCACCGGCTTGCGGCCAAGCAGGTCTCCGACACGTTTCAGATGGCCGGGTGACACTTCCCGGGAACACACTTCCTCTCCGGTCCAGAACACGTTCACCGAGTGGTCCAGCTTGCGCCCGAGCGTCTCCAGATAATCCGCCGGACGCTCCCCGAACACGCGGTCGAGAACCGGATCATCGGAATAATAGCTGGGACAGACACTCAGCTGTTTGATTGAAGTACGGTCACGGACCCAGTGCACAATGTCCGTCTGGGTACCGGCAAGGTCCGGAGTGTCTGACCGCATGTCATCGAACAGAATCGCCAGCTCATCTATCCCGATGCGCTCCAGCAGGGCGAGTTTTTCTGCCAGCGCCGCCCTGGCCTCGTCGTCAAACCGGTTGAACACCTCGAACGGACTCAGGCCGACACCAAAACGAACGCCTTCGCTACGGCAAAAGCGCGAGAAATCGGCCAGCTCCGCGGCCATCGCCGGCGGGTGCGGCTGCTGCCACTTCCGACGCAGAAAAACATCCGCCTTCGGGGCATAGAGATAAAATCCGTAACCATGGGGCGCCAGGGTGCGAACCAGTTGCCGCCGCTCCTGCCAGGTCCACATGGGGCCGTAAAATCCTTCAATGATGCCGAGTGTCGTTGCCATGGCCGATTTCCGCTCCGCTGGTTCCCGGGCCCGGTTCAGGTACCCTGTAATCTCCAAGTTTGACTAGACTTACCGGTAAAGCCAACTACAACCGAACTGCCCGACAAGGAGCAACTCAATGGAAATAAAAACGTTCGAGGATCTCATCGAATGGACGAGGCAACTGCACGCGCATCTTGCAAGGTGCCTGAAAGAGTCCGCCAAGCTCAACAACGACGAGCGAGCCAGCGCCCTCCTCGACTACCTGTCCAGCCACGAAACCATTCTCGAGAAAGCCGTACGGGAATTCGAGAAACAGGCTGATCCGAAGGCTCTCAATACCCGCATGTACGACTACCTGAACCACAAACCAATTAGGGCCAGTGCTGACTCCTACACGCACTACGCGTCAATGAGCTTTCAGGATATTGCCAGGGAAATCTTCCAGTTCCACGACCAGGTGATGGATCTCTACGATTCCCTGATTGGCAAGGCAGAGATTCCCGAGGCCAAGGCCTTGCTTGAGGATCTGCTTTCCCTCGAAGAGCACGAGGCCATGCGACTGTCGAGCCAGATCAGCCGCATGGACGACATCTGATCCGCCGTACGACCAAGGTCGTACACCAAGCGGTTTTTGATTTCGTTTGTTAACGATAATTGCTAACGTGAACTAGCATTAAGAGTGATTTTCCCCAAAAGGGGAGACGCTCGACCCACAAAAAAGATAAGAGGATAGAAGAGCAATGAAGATCCGTTCTGTTCTTTCCGCGGCTGTGCTGGCTGTGGCAACAACCTTTGCCTCCTCGCAGGCGCTCGCCCAAGATACCTTCACACTCCGCCTTGCAGAAACCTGGGGGCCAAACTTCCCTATTTTCGGTGACACCACCAAGCGCTTTGCCGAAACCGTCGAGAAAATGTCTGACGGACGCCTGAAAGTCCGTATCGATTCTTCAAACAAACACAAAGCGCCCCTTGGCATCTTCGATATGGTCAAGGCTGGCCAGTACGACATGGGCCACTCCGCTTCCTACTACTGGAAGGGCAAGGTTCCAGAGACCCTGTTCTTCACCAGCATGCCGTTCGGCATGAACGCCATGGAGCAGTACGCCTGGTTCTACCACGGCGGCGGCATGGAGCTGATGCAGGAGGTTTACGAGCCCCACAACATGCTGTCGTTCCCGGGCGGTAACACCGGCGTCCAGATGGGCGGCTGGTTCCGCGAGGAAATCAACTCACTGGAAGACCTTCAGGGCCTCAAGATGCGCATCCCCGGGTTCGCCGGTGAAGTATTCGCAGAAGTTGGCGTTAACCCGACTAACATCGCTCCGGGCGAGCTGTACACAGCCCTCGAGCGCAACACTATCGACGCCGTCGAGTGGGTGGGTCCGGCACTGGATCTGCGTCTTGGTTTCCAGCAAATTGCCGACTACTACTACACCGGCTGGCATGAGCCTGCGACCGAGCTTCAGTTCCTTGTGAACAAGCGGGTTTGGGAAAAGCTTCCGGCAGACCTGCAGGAAATCATGCGTGTTGCCATGCGCACGGCTTCCTACGATATGCTGGTTCACTCCCAGCACGCCAATGCAGAAGCCTGGGCTAACATTCGCGAAGAGCATCCGAATGTCCAGATCAAGCGTTTCCCGGACGATATCTTTGACGCGATGTACGCGGCCAATAACAAACTGCTTGATGAAGCAGCGGCCGAAAGCGACATGGCCGCCAAGATCATCGAGTCCCAGCACGACTATCTTGAGAAGAGCCGCGCTTACACCAACATTTCTGAGCGTGCCTACCTCAACACCATGGCCGAAGTCGAGTAAGATATAGGCTGTAACGGAGCCGGGATCGCTCTATGAGTGATCCCGGTTTTGTCGTTTATAGCAACGGATAAAAGCGCCAGTCCGTCTGGCGGGGGATCATCAATGCGGTGGATTATCAAACTGGACGACGGGCTTGCCCGGCTGTCCATCTTCTGTGGCTGGGTTGCCTGTGTCGCGATGATACTGATGGCAGCCAACGTCTTTTACGACGTAGTGGCCCGATACGCTTTTAACAACGTTTCAATCGGCATGCAGGAAATGGAGTGGCACCTCTATTCTGTGGTGTTCCTGCTGGGTATTCCCTACGCATTGCGCACGGATGGTCATGTTCGGGTCGACGTTTTCTACACCCGGTGGAGCAATAAAACCAAGGCCTGGATCAACCTGTTGGGTGCAGTCATTTTTGTTATTCCCTTTGCCTACCTGATCGGCATTTATGGTTACGATTTTGCCGTGGACTCTTACAGCATGGGCGAAGGCAGTGGCGATCCTGGCGGTTTGCCCCACCGCTGGATCATCAAATCCGTTATTCCCATCAGTGCAGTTTTCACCGGTATTGCCGGCCTGAACATGGTTACATACGCGATCCGGGTCATGTCCGGGGAGAAAGCGTATGCGGGTGAGCACAGCGCAGGAGGCCTCGCATGATCGGTATGATTATGTTCGGTGTGGCCCTGGTGATGCTGATGCTGGGCTTCCCGGTTGCATTCACCTTCGGTGGCGTTGCGCTGTTTTTCGGAATTTTCGCCGAGGGCATGGATCTCTTTGCCTTTATGCCCTATCGCATCATGAGCGTGATGCAGAACACCGTCCTGATGGCAGTACCGCTTTTTATCTTCATGGGCGTGGTACTCCAACGCACCAGGCTGGCGGAACAACTGCTGACATCCATGGGCCGTCTGTTCGGTGGCCTGCCCGGTGGCCTGGCTATCTCGACGATTCTGGTCGGTGCACTGCTGGCCGCCTCTACCGGTGTTGTAGGCGCCAGCGTAGTTGCCATGGGTCTGATCTCGCTGCCGGTCATGCTGGCGCATAAATACGACAAGAGACTGGCCACCGGTACCATCTGTGCGTCCGGCACCCTCGGTCAGATCGTGCCGCCATCCATCATCCTTATTATTCTGGGCGATGTCCTTGGCCTTCCGGTTGGGGATCTGTTCAAGGCCGCGGTCTGGCCCGGCGTTGTGTTGGTGGGGCTCTACATCATCTACATCCTGGTGCTGACCAGGCTGAAACCTGAAACCGCGCCGGCCATGCCGGATGAGCCAGGCGTTTCCCGTAAAAAGGAAGTCTTCAATGCGCTGTTGGCGATCATCCCGCCTCTGGCACTGATTGTGGTGGTTCTGGGCTCGATCTTCACCGGCATTGCCACGCCAACCGAGTCATCCGCTCTGGGTGGCGTTGGCGCCGTGGTTCTGGCCATCATCTACCGCCAGTTTTCCTTCAAGATGGTATGGGATGCATCCAAGGATACTGTGAAGGTGACCGCCATGGTCTTCGCGATCCTGATCGGTGCAACAGCCTTCTCCATGGTGTTCAGCTACACCGGCGGCGACTATCTGCTGGAAGAATGGTTGCTCCAGCTGCCCGGCGAGAAGTGGGGCTTCATCATTCTGGCCATGGTGGTCATTCTGGTATTGGGTTTCTTCATCGACTTCGTTGAAATCTCTTTCATCATCGTGCCGATCCTTGCCCCGGTGGCGGAAGCTATGGGCATCAACATGCTCTGGTTCGCCATCCTGATCGCCATGAACCTGCAAACGAGCTTCCTTACGCCACCGTTCGGGTTCTCGTTGTTCTACCTCAAAGGCGTCGCACCGCCGGGAGTGCGAACGACCGATATTTATAAAGGCGTACTGCCCTTCATCCTGATACAGATGTTCGTGCTGGCGCTGATTGTGATTTTCCCTGAATGGTTTGGTATGAGCTCCTCATACTGACCCGAATAATGCCGGGCCCCTGGGCCCGGCATTTTTTTATCCGCCTATTTTCGCTCTTCGCTATCCTTCCAATAGTTTTCCTCTATTTTCAGCCAACCTGACAAAATCTCACTGTTTTCTATACTGAACGGACAACCGGCGATTCTCAGACTGGTATTCGGGAACCCTGGCGCGCGCGCATCGACAAAAACATTGATGTTGAGGTTATCAAGGGAGAGCGGAGTCCATGAACCAGAGCACTGCCCAGAAAACCCGTGACAACGGGCAAGAATCCAAAAGCCATGTTCTGACCCTGCCACTGGAAAATACCCACGTGGACCGGTCACCGCACACTTACGAGCGCTGGCTGATCGCCAAGCTCATGCGGATGGCGGGATCACCGCCGCTGCGCTTCCGGCTCTGGAACGGCGATGTGATCGAACCGGAGGGTCAACACGCGCAGTTCACCCTGCATCTGACCGACCCCAAAGCCCTTTACGCGCTGGTAACCAATCCCAACCTGGCGTTCGGAGACCTCTACAGCGCCGGTCGCCTGGAGGTGGAAGGTGACCTGCCGGACCTGATGGAAACCCTCTACCGGTCCGTTCACCAGGCGCGTCAGAAGTGGCCGAAATGGCTGGAGGCCCTGTGGCGCAACCACAACCCCCGATCCACCGGCATCCCGGAAGCCAAGGAAAACATTCACCATCACTATGATCTGGGCAACGAGTTCTATCAGCTCTGGCTGGACAGCGCCGAAATGCAGTACACCTGCGCCTACTACGAGACGCCGGATCTGAGCCTTGAACAGGCCCAGCTAGCCAAACTCGAGCACGTTTGCCGCAAACTCCGGTTAAAGCCCGGCATGACGGTGGTCGAGGCCGGCTGCGGCTGGGGTGGCCTGGCCCGCTACATGGCCCGCAATTACGGCGTGAAGGTCCACTCCTACAACATCTCCAGGGAACAACTCGCATTTGCCCGAGAAGAAGCTCGCAAGCAGGAACTCGATCATCTGGTGGAGTATATCGAGGACGATTACCGGAACATCAGGGGGCAATACGACGCCTTCGTATCCATCGGCATGCTCGAACATGTGGGCAAGGAGAATTACGAGGCCCTGTCCGAGTTGATCAAACGCAGCCTCAAGCCTGACGGCATTGCCCTGCTGCATAGCATTGGCCGCAACCGCCCGATGCTGATGAACGCATGGATCGAGAAACGCATCTTCCCGGGTGCCTATCCGCCGAGCATCGGCGAATTCATGCAAATCTGTGAGCACGGCGATTTTTCAGTCCTGGACGTCGAGAACCTGCGCCTGCATTACGCCCAGACCCTGAGTCACTGGATGGAGCGCTTCAACCAGAACGAGGACAAGGTCACTGCCATGTACGACGGCCACTTCACCCGGGCCTGGCGCATGTATCTGGCCGGTTCCATCGCCGCCTTCCGGGCAGGTTCTCTGCAGCTGTTCCAGGTGGTCTTCAGCCATGGCGACAATAACCAACTTCCCCGGAACAGACGGGATCTTTACGACTTTCCTGCGGCACCCGAGGAGGCCTGATGGACTACTACGACCTGATCATCGTTGGAGCCGGCCCGGCCGGATCCACCCTGGCCAGCGCCCTCGAAAACAGCGGCAAAAAAGTGCTGATCATTGATAAACAGAATTTCCCCAGGGACAAAACCTGCGCAGGCTGGGTTACGCCTGCCGTGATGGAGACCCTGAGCATTGACCCGGAGGAATACTCCCGCGGGCGAACCCTGCAACCCATCCGGCGGTTTCGCATCGGGATGATGGGCCAGCCGGCCGTGGAGAACGATCACGGCGACGTAGTCAGCTATGGTATTCGCCGGTGTGAATTTGACGACTACCTGCTCAGCCGCGTCAACGCTCCGAAACAGCTGGCCACGCCGGTCAAATCCATCGTTCGTAAAGACGGCAACTGGGTCGTCAATGACACCTGGGAAGCGCCTCTTATTGTCGGTGCCGGCGGTCACTTCTGCCCGGTTGCGCGATTGTTGGGGGATGGCCCCGGTGGCCATGAAACCGTTGTGGCGGCCAAAGAGGTTGAATTTGAAATGACACCGGACCAGGCTTCAGCCTGCCTGGCCCGGGGCGATACGCCCGAACTCTGGTTCTGTCGGGACCTGAAGGGCTATGCCTGGGTGTTCCGTAAGGGCAATTTCCTGAATATTGGCCTGGGCCGGGAAGACAACCACAAGCTGACAGGGCATCTGGAAGCGTTTGTCGAGGAAATGAAATCCACCGGCCGGATTCCACAAGACCTGCCCGGACGCTTCAAGGGCCACGCCTATCTGCTCTACGCCCATGCCGACAGACCCCTGGTGGACGACGGTGTGATGCTGATTGGCGACGCCGCTGGCCTTGCCTACACCCAGAGTGGCGAGGGTATACGGCCGGCGATCGAATCCGCCCTTCTGGCAGCCGATGTGATTGGCGAGGCCACCGACTACTCAGCCTCCTCCCTGCAGATTTACGGTGATGCCATTGCCGAACGCTTCGGCACTCGCGCCTCCGAGCCAGACCAGGGCTGGCAGGTTCCTGACTGGGTCAAGATGCCTCTGGCCAGCAGCCTGATGCGCTCCCACTGGTTTACCCGCAAGGTGGTTACAGAGAAGTGGTTCCTGCACCAGGAGGTGCCACCGTTGAAAGTTGCTGTCTGAGGCGAAAAGCAAAACCCGGGAGCACCTATCATGATGCTTCCGGGTTTCTTTCAGGGTCAGAACTCAGTTTGCAGTCAGTTCAATTACGTCGATGCTGTACAGCGTCGTGGTGCCGCTCACTTCGTTGCCAACCGCCAGCATTGGCTTACCGCTGGGGCTGTCATCCGCAGAAATGAACGCCAGGCCTTCCGGTCCAAGATCACCGGCCATACCCGCCTCCAGATCCGCCTGGGATACCGAAAAATCTCGATTATTCAGATATTGGACAAACTCCGGATTCTGGGGATTAGTAACGTTGTAGACCATGATGCCGCCAACTCGCTCCAATCCAATAAACGCGAAAGTCTGGCCATTGATTATGCCTACGGCCACCGCCTCCGGCTCAGGGCCCTTGTCGTCCGATCGATTGTCGAAGGAATTTTCGTCATTGTTGCCGTTGAAGTTGTCGGGGATCAGGCTAGCGGTGACTCGTTCGAATTCGCTGCCGCTGTCGAAAACACGCTGGCCGTCAGCGCTCCAGATACTGAATGAGCGTGCCCCATAGCTGTACAGGGTGTCGTATTCGCAGCTGTTTTCCACGTAGAACTTGACGTCGTCCACGTCCACATTGGTGTCACCGTTCAGGTCGCCGAGTTCAGCGGGCAGCTGTGATGGGTCGCAGCCGTTGCTGATGCCCATGGTGGAGGTGGTGTTGAGACGACCCAGGTTTTCGTCTTCCAACAGATTGGTTATGGCCGCCAGCTCACCGGCTGGGTTCAAGGTCAGGTCGCCCATGCGGAATTCTTCGGTCCAGCCATCGTAATCCCGCGAATCACCCTCGTTGGCGGTGATGTAGTAGGTTTTACCGTTGTAGCCGTAGCTTGCGATGGCGTCGGGCATGTACATGCCTTTCACTGGCCAGTTGCGAATGTTGATACCGCTGTCACGGTTGCTGGCGTCCAGTTCGTTGCCGATGATGCTGTGGTCCTTGAAGCCAAGCGGCACGATGGCCGTGATTTCACCGGCAGCGATGTCCAGTTCGGCAACGGCGTTATTTTCCTGCAGGGCCACCCAGGCTTTGGTGTTGTCGATGGATACGGCTATGTATTCCGGCTCCATGTCCTGGGCCAGTGTGGCGCCTGGGCCGAAGACCCGCAGGCCCGCGGTTACCAGGTCGGCCTGGTCAGCATTGAAACCGGTGAAATCGGCGGTGGTCACGGTGGCAGACGCTACGCCGTTGGACAGATCAATAATGCTGACTGAGCCTTCAGGATCGACGCTATAGTCGTCACTCGGCTCGCCTTCGTTGGCAACCAGCACTTTCATGCCATCACGCGTGAAGGTCACCATGTCGGGCAGCGCGCCAACCACAACTTCACCAACTTTGTTGAGGTCCGTGCTGTTGTAGAACACAACCTTGCCATTTGCCTGCTTGTTCTCGGCTTCAATGGCCACTGCCACAAGATCACCATAAACCGCGACGCTATTTGCAGCAGCACCCTCAGCTGTGGCGTCAATCGTGCTCAGTTTCACAGGCATCGCTGGATCATTGATATCGAGCACATCGATCGTACTGGCGAGGGCATTCACTACGAATAGTCGCTGATTCGAGGGGTCGTGGGCGACAATCTCGGCAGCACTCTCGTCAAAAACCTCTCCTTCCGCCTGATAGGAGCCCACCACATTCAGCTCAATGAGCGTCTGACTGGTGCCAGGTGCACCGTCTGTGCCGTCGTCGCCGTCACAGCCGGCAAGGCCGAGAACTGTTGCCAGTATGGCGGTACCAAGGAGGGATTTACGCAGTTCCATATTCGCCTCGTCTTTTAAAGTGTGTTGGTTCACGACACACGTTATTGAGGCAAGGTGACATAACTGCGTCAGACAGAAGACAATCTGATGACAAACGCATTGCAGCGACAAAAAAATGGCGACCCCGCAGGGTCGCCATTCATTCAGCGCACTCGGCTCAGTGACCGAGGTAGCTGCGATACATCCACACCGTCTTCTCTTGCTGGGAGATATAGTCGCTCATCAGGGCAACGGTACCCTCGTCGTCCGCTTCACCGGCCAGACTGAGCAGTGTCCGCTGTTTGCCGATCAGCTTGGCAAAACTTTCGACAATGTTGTCCATCGCTTCCTTGCCGTCGGAAACATCTTTTCGCTCCGGCACTTCCGAACGCTCTATGTAGGTACTGTAGGCATGAGCCGGGCGATGGCCCAGCGTCAGAACCCGCTCTGCAATCTCGTCGATCTTGAGTAGCAGATCGTCGTAGAGCTCCTCGAACTTTACATGCAGCTCAAAGAAGTTGTCGCCTTTGATGTTCCAGTGGTAGCCGCGAACATTCATATAAAAGATCTGATAGTTGGACAGCAGATCATTCAGGGAATCAGCAAGCTTTGCCGTTTTCTCGGTATCAAGACCAATGAAATTCTTACCCATAACGCTTCTCCTTCGCGGTTATATAACAGGTTTATATATGAATATACGCCTGATCGGCGGACGTCAGGAAGTTTAGTTTGCTAATCTCGATGATAGGATTGATGAATGACACTATAGAAGAAGAAATAAAGATAGCCCTAACCTATCAATCATCTAAGTACATTTCATTTAACAATCATTCTCACCCGGCGTCTAATGATCGCATTAAAGAACGACACCGGAGACAATCATGAGCGCGTTAAAACTATTCGTACACAACCATGGCACGAATGGCGACCAGTCGCTGATAAAGACGGTAACGTTCGCCCTCACCCATTTTACCGTCGCTTTTACCGTGGCTTACCTGCTCACTGGTGACCTGCTCATCGGAAGCCTCATAGCCATGGTGGAACCGGCCATCAACACGGTTGCCTATTTCTTCCACGAAAAGATCTGGGCGCGGCGCCAGCGAAATGCAAGGGTTCCAGAGGGAACACTGAGCGAGGCGAGGCCTCATATCTGTTGATTCCTTTTAAGGGCCGGCTCAGACACCCGGCCCGCAATCGGTGCAACCCTCCTCTGGCGCCGGTCCGATGCTGAGGTTGCGGTTCAGGTCCTTGAGCGCGGTCCTCAGGCCTTCTTCGATAACCGGATGATAAAACGGCATTTCCAGCATCTCGGTGACGGTCAGCCTTCGCTGGGCAGACCATGCGAGCAGGTGGGCAATATGCTCCGCGGCCGGACCAAACATCTCTGCGCCCATGAACAGGCCGCTTCCATGCTCTCCATAAACTCTGAGTAGGCCCCGGTTCTTGCCGATAACCCGACTGCGGCCCTGATCCTCGAAGGACACCTCTCCAACGGCGAAACAGCCGCGGCAGCGCTCATCAACCTGGTGAATCGTCAGCCCCACCGTCGCAATCTGCGGATCGGTGAAGACCACGGCCAACGGCGTGCGGCGAAGCCCGGTTCGCACATCCGGGTATGACCCGGCGTTATCGCCCGCGATCCGGCCCTCGTCGGCTGCCTCATGCAACAGCGGCAGACTGTTATTGGCATCGCCTGCGATAAATATGTGGCTCTGGCCACAGCGCAGGGTATGGGGATCAAACAGGGGCCCTCCCTTTTTATCCAGCTCAATACCGGCGTTCTGGATATCCAGCCCGTCGACGTTAGGACGACGCCCGGTAGCCGCCAGCAGGTAATCGAAGGTTTCCGTCGTTGCACCGGCGTTGCCACTCTCAAAGGTAATGGCAACGCCCTCTTCAACACGTTCAACCTTCTTTACATCCGAATCCGGATCCAGAGGAAATTCTTCATTAAACGTTTTCAGCGCGTAATTCCGGATGGTTTCATCCTGGATAGGACCAACCGAACCGCCAACCCCGAACATACGGACACGCACACCCAGCCTGCTCAGGGCCTGGCCCAACTCCAGACCAATCACCCCCGGGCCAAAGACTGCCACCGAATCGGGAAGATCCTGCCATTCGAAGATATCGTCGTTTACAACCAGCCGATCCTTGGCATCTTTCAGGAACCCGGGAACATTGGGTCGGGAGCCAGTGGCGATGATGATACGCCCCGCCTCAACCTCGACATTGCCGTCGACGACCAGACGATTCGGGCTGGCAAACCGGGCGTGGCCTTCCATTCGATGCGCATCCGGAAACTTCTCGACCGAATCAATCACCGAAGCAACAAAGCGGTCCCGTTCGCTTCGCACCCTTTCCATCACCCGCTTTCCGTCGATCCTGATATCCCCGGCAGACACGCCGAAAAGCTCACCAAGCTGCATCTGATGAGCGTTATCAGCGGCCGCGATCAACAACTTGCTCGGCATACACCCGACTCTGGCGCAGGTGGTTCCATAATGGCCGCCTTCGATCAGCACAACCTTGTCGGTTAGTTTGCGCACGCGCTGGTAAGCCACCATACCGGCGGTTCCAGCTCCGATAATGGCAACGTCTACGGTTCGCTTTTCCATACAAGGGTCTCCTGACAGGCATTCCCGGAATCGGGAACAGGGAAGATTGGGACGGCTGTGCCCCCAGTATAGAAGCCGTGACAAGTTTCACCCACACGATGAAAAACGCACCGATTCCGCCTATGCTGTCAGACTTTTCAGGCAACGGACGTCTCAACGGAGGAATTGGGAAGATGCAGAGTTACTGGCCGGAATTTCTGACGGTAGCCTTTGTCCACCTGCTGGCAGTGGCCAGTCCCGGGCCGGACTTTGCCGTGATGCTCAGACAGGCTCTGTGCCAGACCCGGCGAAACGCGCTGCTAAGCGCCATTGGTATCGGCGGGGGCATTCTGGTGCATGTGTGTTATTCACTGCTGGGCATTGGCCTGCTGATCCAGCAATCGATCGTGCTCTTCAATGTTCTCAAGGTGCTGGGGGCACTTTACCTTGCCTGGATTGCCGTCCAGTGCCTGCGGGCAAGGGCCGGCGGCATTCATGTGGAACAGGATCCGACGGGTGGACAGTCCGGTATCGCAGCCCTGCGATTGGGCTTTCTGACCAACGCGTTGAACCCCAAGGCAACGCTGTTCTTTGTGTCCCTTTTCTCTGTTGTGATCAGCCCAGGCACACCCATTGTGCTCCAGGCCGGCTATGGCATTTACATGGCCCTGGCCACGGCACTCTGGTTCGCCATGGTTGCCATTTTCTTTACCCTGCCCCGCGTCCGCCGCGGGTTTAACCGGTTCGGGCACTGGCTCGACCGGCTGATGGGCGGCGTTCTCCTGTTGCTGGCCGGACAGCTACTGCTGTCTACAGTGAGCGGATCAGAGCCTCCGTCTGCGCCCATCCAAGACACGGATCGGTGATCGAACAGCCGTAGCGCAGATCTTCGCCGTCGTCCTGACGCCCCGGCTCCAGGAAGCTTTCCAGCATCAGACCCCGGATATGGTGGTTACCGGCGCGGCGCTGCGCCATCACGTCCTGGGCAATATCCAGCTGTCGTTCTGACTGCTTGCAGGCGTTGTCGTGACTGCAGTCCACCATGACGGCTGTGGACAATCCCGCCTCTGCCAGGGCGCCCACGGCCTGCTCAATGCTGGCCGCATCGTAATTGGTGATACCGCGGCCACCGCGCAACACCAGATGGGTGTCGGGGTTGCCCCGGGTGGTAATCATCACCGGCGCGCCTGTTGCCGAAACCCCAAGATGATGATGGGGATGGGACGCCGACTTCATGGCATTGGTAGCGACAGCGATACCACCATCGGTGCCATTCTTGAAGCCGGTCGGCATGGGTAGCCCACTGACTATCTCCCGATGCACCTGCGACTCGGTGGTTCGGGCACCAATAGCCGTCCAGCTCACCAGATCCCCGAGGTAATCCATGGCGAACGGGCTCAGGGCTTCGGTGGCCAGTGGCAGCCCCATGGCAGCCAGATTCAGGAGCAGGCGGCGGGAGCGACGCAGACCCTCATGCAGATCGCCTGCACCCGTGCGCTCGGGGTCGTACAACAGCCCTTTCCAACCCACCGTGGTCCGAGGCTTTTCCAGGTAGGCCCGCATAACGATAAGGAAGCGATCACTGACTTCATCCGCCAGGGCTTTCAGCTTTTCCCCGTATTCGAGTGCGGCCACCTCATCGTGGATGGAGCAGGGCCCCATGACGATCAGCGTTCTCGTGTCGCTGCCCTGCAGAATCCGCCGGATTGCCTGCCGGTGTTCATCGACCTGCCGGACAATGTCGTCGCTGGCCGGCATCTGAAGTTTGAGCTCCGCCGGCGTTGGCAGAACCACTTCTTCCCGGTGGGTGGCCGGTGATCCGACTACCTGGTGTGTCAGTTCAGTGTTCAAGGACATATTCATGTCAGTGCTTCCGTTTCCCTGCGTCAGAATCAAAAAAGCCCCGGCTGGTGGGCTACCAGTCGGGGCTTTTCGAGTCCGGTGGCAGCCTGGGTTTTCTGCCGGGCTGCCTTCCTCGTTATTCGTTCGATGAAGATCCTATGGGCGGCCCCGGCTCTGGCTAAAATAAAAGCCATAACCAAACCACCAGAAAAACACAGCAGCGACTGCAGCCGCCGGCTTGGCGCCGAAAGCTTGCAAAACATTCAATTGACAGGTCGCGTGTGTCGTCTTCATGCTTTTCAATATATACCCACGGTTTTCACCTTGGCAACCCGCATGCCGGAGTTTTTTCACCACCGACATCAGGGTTGGGAGCAATCAATGGTCTATTTTGTCCGACGATATCCTCTGCAGCTGGCCCTGGCGTTCTTGCTTGGGCTGATCTCCAGCCAGGTTCTGGCCCAGGCCGAGTCCCGCACCTACCAGCTCAACAACAGGCCGGGCGACGATGTGGCGGTGCAGATCCGCGAGCTCTATCAGGGCTCGCCCGTAACCGTGACTGCAAGGGGGCAACAACTGGTGGTGCGCGGCGAACCGCCCTTGCTGGAGGAAATCGGACGGCTTGTCGAAACGCTGGATGTAGCGCCAGTCCAGGTTCGGATCACCGTTCGCTCCAGAACCGACAGCGGCGGCAAGCGCTCAGGTGCCGGCATCTCCGCGTCCAACGGGCAGGCAGGAATATCCGCAGAGCGTCGCGTTACCAGTACCGGCAGCGCTCAGGAACGATCAGTGATCATGCAGGATGGCCAGTCGGCACACATCACCTCGGGCCAGGTCCGGACAATCCCCGTCGCTGTTCGTGGTGGCCGAAATCCTGCTGCCTTTCTACAGCAGGTCGAAACGCGCAGTGGCTTTCTGGTCAGCCCCCAGGTTATTTCTGATCAGGCGGTCGAACTGAGCATTGTTTCCTTCGAGGAAGAACCGGCAAACCTGAACGGCTACGAAACGGAGGCTGTAGTCACCATCCGGCGTGTGGAGCCGGGACAGTGGGTAACACTGGGAAGCACCGCAACCCGATCAACCCAGGAGCGCAGTGGCATTACCTATCAGGTGAACAGCAGTCGGTCCGAGAACCGGAGTTTTGAAGTGCGGGTCGACGTTTTGCCCTGATATCAGGCGTGGCGCTTGCCCAGCAGGACCTGCTTGGCTTCGTTCAGTTTGGCCGCCAGGTAGTCGTTCCCGCCGCGATCCGGGTGCAGTTTCTGCATGAGCCGGCGGTGGGCCATCACGATGTCCTCCTCGGCACAACCGGCTTTCACGCCGAGGATATCGCAGGCTTCGCGCTCTGACATCTGGCCGACCAGATCAGCGCCCGGACCAGCGTGATCGTTCCCCTGCGCATGCCCGTCTTCCCGCTGTTTCGACCCCATGAACCGGTTGATTTCAGGGGCAAACTTCAACAAGGCGGGGAGTTTGCGCAACAGCGGAATAACGGCCGCCACCGCCGCTGTAAGCACATGGATCCGGCCCGTTAGCACCATAAACACCAGCAGTGCGCCGCCCACGACCAGGATAACTTTCCAGGTGGCCGCCTTCTTCTTTTCGGCGGACAACGCACCCCATTGTTTCAGAATCACAAACACGGCGGCTGCCAACGCGATTCCCAGAATCCACTGCATTGTTGATCCTCACCCTGAATACCGTCGTAATTCTGTCACTGTCGCCTGTTACATTACCAGTGCCCTGCGCGGAAAACCCCCCGCCAAGAAAACGACCATGATATCTGTCAAATCTGACCAATCCGAAGTCTAGATAGAAATACTTACAACCCGGTGACATTAGCGACCCTGTTTTGTAGGATGCTATGCTTCCCAAAATCTGACACAGATCCTCAGGACCCGAATCATGCGCACTGCTTCCCGCTTTCTGATCGTCATTATATTTCTCGGCGTAGTGCTCGGAGGCATCTTCGGCTACAAATTCTACCAGTTTGGCCAGATGCAAGAGCAGATGTCCCAGCCCCAACCGCCGGCGCAGATTTCCGCCGTTGAGGCTCAGAACGAAGCCTGGACACCGGCCATCAAGGCCGTGGGCAGTGTTGAAGCCATTAACGGCATCCGGGTTGCCAATGAGGTACCCGGTGTGATTGAGGCCATCAATTTCGAATCCGGCGACGTGGTCAAACAGGGCGATGTATTGATCCGCATTGACGCCGCCATTGATGAGGCTGCCCTTCGCACTCGCCGTGCCGAGGCGCAACTGGCCGAGCAGGAATTCAAACGGGTATCCGACCTGTTACCCAAGCGCGCAGTGTCGCAGTCCCAATACGATGAAGCCAAGGCCAATTTCGACGCCGCCCGCGCGCGGGTCAATGAAGCCGAGGCCCAGTTGAGCAAGAAAATTATCCGCGCGCCCTTCGATGGCACGCTCGGTATCCGGATGGTCGACCAGGGCGAATACATTGCCACCGGCACCCCAATTGTCGAGATCAACATGCTGGATCCGATTTATGTCGACTATACCCTGTCCGAGAAAAACCTGCCGAACGTAGCAACAGGCTATCCGGTGGTCGCCACCGTCGCAGCTGTTCCGGAGCAGGATTTCGAGGGTTCCGTCAGCGCAATCAACACCTCGGTTAACCCGGAGACCCGGACTGTCCGGGTTCGCGCCACGCTGTCTAACCCGGACAACCTCTTACGCCCTGGCATGTTTGCCACCGTATTGACGCAGCAACCGGAAGACAACGAGGTAGTCACGGTGCCGCGCACCGCCATCTCCTACAACACTTACGGCGACTTTGTGTTTGTCGTTGAAGAGAATGACGACGGGAATCTGGTGGTTAATCGTCGCACGGTAACCACCGGCGAAACCCGCAACACCCGCGTAGCCGTTCTGTCCGGGCTGGAAGCCGGTGAAACCGTTGTAGAGAAGGGGTTGCTGCGCCTGCGCGCAGGTCAGAAAGTTGCCATTCAGGACGAAGAGCAGAAGCAGGGGGCGTCTGAGTAATGCGCTTCACCGACATTTTTATCCACCGTCCCGTACTGGCGACGGTGGTCAGCCTGCTGATTCTGCTTCTGGGCGCCCGCGCTGCCATGGAAATGGAAATCCGGCAGTACCCTGAGCTTGAAAGCACCACGGTGACCGTGACAACGGCCTACCCCGGTGCCAGCTCCGACCTGATCAAAGGCTTTATTACCACGCCGCTGCAGCAGGCCATTGCCGAGGCGAGTGGCATTGACTATCTCACATCCACAAGCTCGCAGGGCACTTCCACCATTGAAGCCAAAATGGTGCTGAACTATGACGCCAACGCAGCCCTTGCTGAAATCCAGGCGAAGGTGGCGAGCCAGCGCAACGTTCTGCCGGCGGAGGCCCAGGACCCGGTCATCACCTCCACCACCGGTGACTCAACCGCCCTGATGTATATCGCCTTCTACAGTAACGAGCTGGCGGTGCCCGAGATCACCGACTACCTGACCCGCGTTGTCCAGCCCCGACTGCAGGCGCTTTCCGGTGTCGGCAAGGCCGAACTGCTGGGGCGTAAATTTGCCCTTCGGGTTTGGCTGGATCCGGAGCGCCTGGCGGCCGTCGACATGACACCGCAGGAGGTAGTCGCAAAGCTCCGCGCCAACAACTACCAGGCTGCCGTAGGTAACACCAAGGGCACCTACACCGAAATCAGCATGACCAGCGACACCGACGTCGCTGATCCGGATGCGTTCCGCAACCTTGTCGTCAAACAGTCCGAAGGCACCCAGATCCGACTGCAGGACATCGCCCGAGTCGAACTGGGCTCGGAGACCTACGATCAACTGGCTCTTTACAAGGGACAGCCTGCCACTTACGTGGCGATTGAACTGGCCCCCGGAGCCAACCCGCTGACCGTCGCCGGCCTGGTGAAGGGCGAGCTGCCGGACATCGAAAGCCAACTACCTTCGGGCCTGGATGTTCGCCTGGCTTACGACGCCTCAGACTTTATCGAAGATTCCATCAACGAGGTTATCCAGACACTGCTGGAAGCCATGATCATCGTTCTGGTGGTGGTGTTCCTCTGCCTCGGCTCGGTTCGGGCTTCGATTGTTCCGTCGGTTGCGGTGCCGCTGTCACTGATTGGCGGCGCCTTCATCATGTTGATGTTCGGTTTCTCGCTGAACCTGCTTACCCTGCTGTCGATGGTTCTCGCCATCGGTCTCGTTGTGGATGACGCCATTATCATGGTAGAGAACGTTCACCGGCACATTGAGCAGGGAGAATCCCGTTTTGACGCCGCAATCAACGGTGCGCGGGAAATGGCGGTTCCCATCATTGCCATGACCACCACCCTGGTGGCGGTGTACGCCCCGATCGGCTTCATGGGCGGGCTTGTTGGCTCCCTGTTTACGGAGTTCGCCTTCACGCTGGCCGGTACCGTGGTTATTTCCGGCATTGTTGCCCTGACGCTTTCTCCGATGCTGTCGGGCAAGGTTCTCAAACCCCACGGCAACCCGGGTAAATTCGAAAACCTGGTAGAGAAAACGTTCAACGGCCTCGCCGCCACCTACAAGTCGGCCCTGAGCTCACTGATGCAAACCAAGTCGGTCGTGGTTTTCTTCGCCGTCGTGGTGCTGGGCTCAATCTATTTCATGGTCTCCATGAGCCAGAACGAGCTGGCTCCCACCGAGGACCAGGGCATTCTGTTCTATCAGGGGCTTGGCCCACAGACGTCGACACTGGATTACCTGCTGGAGCACGGCGATGAAATCCAGGAGCGTATGTCGACGGTTCCGGGCTACAACGAAGACTTCATGATCATCGGGATCACCGGCCCGAATGCCGTATTCGGTGGTTTCAAGATGGCGCCCTGGAGCGAGCGGGAAATCAGCCAGTTTGAGGCCCAGCCCAAACTTGATGCCGAGCTCAAAAACGTCACCGGGCTGCAAACCGCAGTCTTCCCGCGCCCCTCACTGCCGGGCTCCGGCGGCGGTTTGCCGTTCCAGTTCGTAATCACCACCGGCAACAACTATGAACAGCTGGACCAGGTGGCTGACGAACTGCTCGGCAAAGCCATGGGCAGCGGTAACTTCATGTTCCTGCAGAAGTCCATCAACTTTGATCGTCCGATCACGCGTATCAACGTTGATCGGGACCGGGTGGCGGACCTTGGCCTGTCCATGCAGGACGTCGGCCAGAGCCTGTCGAGCATGCTCGGAGGCGGCTACATCAACCGGTTCAGCATGGAGGGCCGTTCCTACCAGGTCATTCCTCAGGTAGATCAGCAGTTCCGGCTGGACGCCCAGGCCCTCAATGAGTACTACATTCGGGCAGACAACGGCGAACTGGTGCCGCTGGGCAGCGTCGTCAGCTTCACCCAGGACGTTGAGCCATCCAACCGGACCCAGTTCAACCAGCAGAACTCGCTGACCCTTCAGGGTGTGGTTATGCCCGGGGTGGCCGCTGGCACTGCCATGGATTTCATGGAGCAGACCGCCGCCGAAGTGTTCCCGCAGGGTTACACCTACGACTATACCGGCCAGACAAGACAGTTGGCCACCCAGGGCAGCGCATTGATGGTGACCTTCTTCCTGTCGCTGCTGGTCATCTACCTGGTTCTGGCAGCCCAGTTCGAAAGCTGGCGGGACCCGTTCATCATCCTGGTTTCGGTACCCATGTCGGTAGCCGGGGCAATGGCGTTCATCGTGCTCGGATTTGCCACCATGAACATCTATACCCAGGTGGGTCTGATCACGCTGATCGGGGTGGTGTCCAAGAACGGTATCCTGATTGTCGAGTTCGCCAACCAGTTGCAGAAGGAGCGTGGGCTTAACAAAGTGGACGCGGTCATCGAGGCTGCCGCCATTCGTCTGCGGCCAATCATCATGACATCACTGGCGCTGATCTTTGCCATGGTGCCTCTGCTGATTGCCATCGGCCCGGGTGCAGAAAGCCGCTTTGCCATCGGCCTGACCATCAGCGCAGGTCTTGGTATCGGCACCCTGTTCACTATCTTTGTCTTACCGGCGTTCTATATCCTGCTGGGCCGTGATCATCACGGTTCCGGCGAAGATAAAGAGGGCCACGGCTCGGGACTTGAAGGAAAGACGGCTCCGTCTCACTGATCCGGTGTAAGACACCAGGTCCGGCCACGGCAACGTGAGCCGGGCTTTTTTGGGCCGTGCTGATCCGCCATTTTCTGCTGATGCCATGCGGGTGACGGTTGCCGGCACCGGCAGCAGAGAAGCAGCAACGATTCCCCAAGCCGACGCAATAGGGTAGGCTGGCGATCATCCCTCTGAGCAACCGTGGAAGATCGCTGAGACCGTGACTCTTGGAACCCTGTTCTGGCTATTCGTGGCCGGATTCGCTGTCTGGTACTGGTGGCGCGCCAAAGCCATCAAGGATTTCGTGCTCCAGGCAGCGCGTCGCTATTGCAAAAGCATGGACGTGATGCTGCTGGATGATGCGGTATTCCTCCGTGGTCTATGGTTCAAACGCGACGATCAGGGGCGGATCCGAGTCTGGCGCCGCTTCCTGTTCGATTTCACATCCACCGGTGAGGAGCGCTACACCGGCCGTATCATCATGCTGGGCCAGCGCATCCAGCATATGGAGCTGGAACCCCACCGGTTTTCCTGAATACGCAGCCTTCCTGTCCTCACCCATTTGGGCGATTCCTGATCGCTCCTGACATACCAATAATCGACAACGCATCGACGACCGTCGGCTGCCTGATGCAGCCGTCAACAAAAACAACAGGAGTCACACATGCGTATTCGATTTACCACAGCAGTTGTGCTGGGGCTGGCCTTGCTGTCCGCCTCATTTTCAAGCCACGCCGGCTACACCCAGACCCGCCACCCGATTGTCCTGGTTCACGGCGTCACCGGGTTCAACACCATCGGCGGCCTGGTGAACTACTTCCATACCATTCCCTGGAATCTTGAGCGCAGTGGCGCACAGGTCTATTCCGCCAGCGTGTCCTTCGTCAACAGCAGTGAGCAGCGGGGCCAGCAACTGGCGAACTACGTCAACAGCCTCGGCCATTCCAAAGTCAACCTGATGGCCCACAGCCAGGGCGCGCCTACCTCCCGGGTGACGGCAGCCCTGATTCCTCACCGTATTGCCTCAATCACCTCCATCGACGGCGTTAACAAGGGCTCCAAAGTGGCCGATGTGGTCCGGGGAATCCTTCCGCCGGGTAGCTATGTCGAAGGCGGCGCCAACGCCATCGCCAACGCCCTGGGCGATCTGATCAATGCCTTGTCCGGAGCAGACAACCCTCAGAACGGGCTGGCGGCGCTGGAGACCCTCACCACACCTGGCACAACCAGCCTGAACGATGCCCTTGGCTGGAAAGGCGTGAACCGGAATAGCTGCGCCGGAACCAGCGAGGATGTCTGGATAGACGGCAATCGCATCAAGTTCTTTTCCTGGACCGGCCGGGGCGTGTGGACCAATGCGTTCGACATTACCGACCCGTTCCTGGGTATCACTTCACTGGCCTTTGGCAGCGAGCCCAACGACGGGCTGGTAGGCGTCTGCTCAACCATGATGGGCCGGGTGATCGGCACCCACTACGACATGAACCACGTGGACGCCATAAACCACCTTCTCGGAGCCCGTTCTCTGTGGACCAACCCTGTCACCCTTTACCGCACCCAGGCCAACCGGCTTAAAAACCGCGGTCTGTGAGGTGACCATGAAGCGGACATCCATCGAAGCGCGTCGGTGGCTGTTCCCGGGTGCACTGGCGGCCGTCCTGGTCGCCGGTGCTCTCTGGTATGGCCTTGCCGGAACAGCCCAGACAAACGCCGAAATTTCGGCTTCAATGCCACCATCATCCGCGGCCCCGGCGAAGTCGCCAACGCCAGCATCCGAGCACAGCGCCAAAGCGGTCCCGGAAGAGCCTTCTTCTGGACAGGAGCAATCCCGAACTCCTGATTCCCTCGGGCCGACCCCGTTTGCGGCGTCGCTATCAGGGACACAAATTGACGGCGCCCTGACAGCCGATGACAACGGCGAGCTGGTTATCAATCTCCGGGTGCGTGACTTTTTCGATTACTTCCTCAGCACGGTCGGCGAGGTGACTCCGGAAACAGCCATTCAACAGATCGAAACCATGGCCAGGAACCACTTGCCTGAACCCGCTTCCACCCAGGCGCTGGCGCTCCTCGATGAGTATCTCGCCTATAAACAGGCGTCACTGCAAGTCCTGCAAACCCGACTCGACCCAGCCCGAACAGAGGATCCGGGCTATCAGCTGACGGCGCTGGGCGATGCCCTGGCACAGCTGAAAGAACTGCGCGCCAGCACCTTCAGCCCTGATGCCCACCGGGCTTTCTTCGGGCTTGAGGAGGCTTACAGCGAATACACACTGGCGACACTGGCCATTCAGCAGCGCACAGACCTGAGCGAACAGGGCAAACAGGCACTCGTACAGTGGCACCGCAATCAGTTGCCCGAGGAATTGAGGACAACCGAAAAACACCTTCACGCGAGCAGCCGACAACAACAGGCCCGGACAGCAGCCATTGAATCTGCCTCGTCTCCGGAAGCCGCCGGCAGGCAACTGGAAGAGCTTGGCGTGGGTCCGGACGGTGTCGAGAGCGTCGTAAAGTATCTCAAGCAGCGTAAGCGCTTCGACCAGCGCTTCGATGCGTTCCGGGACGCGATGGAACGGGAGGAATCCTCGGGTCTGACCGAGGCCGACATCCAGGAACAGCAAGAAGCTCTGCTGGAACAGCATTTCCCGGATGAGCAGGACAGAACCTGGGCACGGCTGAAGATGCTCGGTAACGGCTGACCGGAATGTGCTCGGGTTCGCGAAGCCAGTCGGCCGGGGCGGATACAATCCAGAAACCTGCCCGACACTGGAAACGGCCATGACAACCGAGCAGATCAGACAACAACAGGCCGCCGGATTTCGGAACCTGCGCTTTGCGCCCGATCTGGAGGAGGCTTACCAGCGAACCCGGTCCGGACTGATCCGACAGCGAGCCCGGCCCGTTTCAGTGGCCGGCCTGTTCCTTTTTTTGATCTACGCGGTTATGGATGCATTGACCCTGCCGCCCGACCTGGCTCAGGTCACGGTCTCCATCCGGCTCGCCGTCACCTGCCCGGTGATTGCATCAGTTGTCTGGCTCGCCTACCGCGCGTCTCCCTCGGACAGGCTCTTCGAGCGAATCTATACACTGGCCTACCTGGTAGGTGGCCTGAGCGTGGTCGCAATCATAGCCGCCGCGCGACAGGTTGCCTTTCCGCTGCCCTACGAGGGCATGATCCTGATGCTCATGTTCGGATACTTTGCCATGGGGCTGCCGTTCTTCAGCGCGTCCATGGTCTCGCTTGTTCTGATCGTCGGCTACCTTCTGACCGAACTCTGGAGCGGTATGTCCGGCTCCGACATCGCGACCAACCTGTTTTTCCTGACCACGGCCAACCTTATCGGCATGGTTGGCGCCTGGACCAGTGAATACCGCCACCGAGCGCACTTTCTGGACCGTAAGCTGCTGGATCACATGCATCAGGCGGCCCGCGACGAGAGCCGGCGAAAAACGGAACTGATCACCGCAGCCAGCCATGACCTGCGCCAGCCTCTGAACGTGATCGACATAACGCTGGAAAGCCTGTCACCAAGCAAAGACGGCCCCGCAGCGCACCCGGCCACCCAACAGTTGCGGGACATGATTCGTCATCTCCGGCGCCTGCTGGGCACCGTATTCGACAGTGCAAGGCTCAACGAGGGCATGGTGCAAGCCGTTATCCGACCAACCACACTGGCACCGGTATTCCGGGATCTCAACGATTTGCTGGCGGACTCGCTTGGCAATAACAAGATAGAGGTTCGGATTGACCACCCGGGTAGTGATCTTCAGGTTATGGCGGATCCATCACTGTTGTCGCGGATCCTCCAGAACCTGATATTCAATGCGGTGCAACACAGCGGCGGTACTGCCGTTACCCTGTCAGCAAAAGCCATGGGCTCACATGTGTTGCTGGAAGTCGCGGATAACGGCATCGGCCTGCCATCCGGGCTGGTGGATAACCTGTTCTCACCCTACGTGAGGGGCGCAGGCCCCAGTGAGTATCCGGGCCTGGGACTTGGCCTGACCATTGTTCAGGAATTTGTTGCGCTGATGCGAGGAGAGTGCGGCGCCGAGTCGAGGTCCGGCGGGGGTTCTGTGTTCTGGGTCCGGCTTCCCGCGGCCGTCACAACCACCCACGAGCCCGGGCCAGATTCACGCATTCTGTCCGGTTGTGAACACCAAGCTGGGTAAAAATCGCCTTGAGATGGGTTTTCACCGTGTGCTCCGTCAAATTCAGGCTCTGGCAAATCCGTTTATTGGGAAAGCCCTGGGCCAACAACAGGAGCACGTCCATTTGCCTCGGGGTCAACGACAGCCCCGGTGCCACAGGATCGTTACCGCCAGGAAAATACCTCTCACCGCGGCTTACAGAGCGGACCATGCTCACCAGCGCCGACCGCCCGGCAGATTTCGCCAGAAAGCCACTGGCACCGGCTGCCTGCGCAGCTCTTACCGTGGATTCGTCTTCACTGCTGGAAATGATCACCACCGGAGGTGGCTCCCTGTGGCTTGCCAGCCTGGGTAACAACGCCAACCCTGTTTCGCCCTGCAAAGCGATATCGAGCAGGATCAGCTGAAAATCGTCCTGACGGACCAACAAATCCGAGGCGCCCTCAACGGTGCTGGCGATCACAACGGATTCGGCCAAGCCTTCCTGACGGATCAGGCCCGCCAACCCCTGGGAAAAAAGAGCATGGTCATCGACCAGCAACACCTTCTTCATGGGAACTGGTCGTGCGCCCGCAGCAGGGGCTTGCCCGGCTTTCGATGATATGGCATCCATGGATGTGCCTCTGCCCGCTGTGTTTATTTTTGTTACGGCGGATGCGTCACTATAGGCCAGCCGAACGCTGCGCTCCGCGCACTGCTTAACATTTTTTTACAGGGACCTACGGCCTTGCGTCCCAATGTGCAGGCAATGAAACACAAATGTCATATTTCTGAAGCATCCTTCCAGCTTCTCAACCAACTGTCTGGTAAGGGTTTTTCGAAAGATGCCGCGATTCACACGGATGACTGCAACACTCCCGGGACTGCTACTGCCCGCTCTTATGGCCTTTCAGGCCCAGGCCTATGACCTGGAAATTCACGGTTCCAATACCGTCGGCGCTACCCTGGCGCCAATGCTGGTTACCGGCTATCTGGAAGAGCATGGCGGCGGACAGGTTGCAGCCAGGGGTACCGGCGTGGAAAACGAAAAAATCCTGCGAGCGCCTGTGAACAATCGGGCGGCCGAGGTGCTGGTTGCAGCGCACGGATCAAGCACCGGCTTCAAGGCGATGGCCGCAGGCAAGGCCGACATCTGGGCCTCTTCCCGCCCGGTAAAACCGCAGGAAGCAGAGCAATTTCGCGCCCGGGCGGACCTCACTGCGCCCGAGAGCGAGCACGTTATTGCCATTGATGGCCTGGCCATTCTGGTGCACCCGTCCAACCCCGTAAGCAAAATGAGCATCGAAACCCTGGGCCGCGTATTCTCCGGGCAGATCCGGAACTGGTCTGAGCTGGGCGGCCCGGACCGCCCGATTCATCTCTACGCCAGAGATGACCGTTCCGGAACCTGGGACACCTTCAAATCCCTGGTTCTTGGAAAACAGTTCGAACTGGACAGCAACGCCAGGCGCTACGAATCCAACGACCAGCTGTCGGATGACGTAAGCAAGGATCCCTCGGGTATTGGTTTCTCGGGCCTCGCCTCAGTGCGTAACAGCAAACTCCTGGCGATCTCGGAAGGCAATGCCCCGGCGCTTCACCCCAACCAGCTCACCGTTGCCAGCGAGGATTATCCGCTATCACGACGCCTGTTCATGTACACGCCCGGGAGTGACGTCCCGCCACTTTCCGCAGGTCTGATTGGCTTTGCCCTCGGCCAGCAAGGCCAGGCACTGGTTGCAGAATCCGGATTCATCTCCCAGAACCCCATCGCGGTCAAGCCGGAATTCGACGAATCGACGCCCGAGAGTTTTCGCCGCCTGACCGGCAACTACCATCGCCTGACGGTCAATTTCCGTTTCTCCGAAGGCCGGACCAAGCTCGACAACAAGGCCCGCCGGGACCTGCAGCGAGTTCAGCAGTATCTGAACCAGAACGGCCGATCCGCTGACGACCTGTTACTAATCGGGTTCGCCGACACCCAGAGCCATGAATTACGTGCCCAGATGATTTCCGAGCTCCGGGCCCTGTCGGTCCGCAAGGCCCTGCAGGAAGTGAACGTGCCGGATGTTGCCTACACGGGTTATGGCCAGTACATGCCGGTGGGCGGCAGCGGCAGCCCGCGCAATGGTCGGGTGGAAGTCTGGATCAAATCCCGATAGCCGAGACCAAAGTCTGAGGAAAAACTGCGGCAATCACCTATCCGCCACGACATCACAGATATGTTTGGGTTTCCTATACTGACGGGGTCATTTCCAACCAACAGACAGGGACAATGGACATCCAAAACGACCACCGTTACGCGATCAACCTGAACGTCCGGGGTATTCAGCCCTCGGCCACCCTTCGAATCAATGAGCTGAGCAATCACCTCAAATCCGAGGGCAAGGACATTATCAAACTCGGGCTGGGGCAGTCCCCTTTCCCGGTTCCCGATCGCGTGGTGGAGGCGCTCAAGGAGCACGCCCACGAAAAGGACTATTTGCCGGTAAAAGGGCTCAAAGGCTTACGCGAGGCAATCGCCGGCTATATTCGCCGGAGTGAGCGCATGCACTGCACCTGGGAAGACGTGCTGATTGGCCCGGGCTCCAAGGAACTGCTGTTCATGCTGCAGCTGGCCTACTATGGTGATCTGCTGATCCCGCGTCCGAGCTGGGTCTCCTATGCCCCGCAAGCCCGGATCATCGGCCGCTCGGTTCACTGGCTGCCAACCCATGCCGAGAACAACTGGCAGCTTACCGCCGAAGAGCTGGATATCATCTGTCGGGATGATCCCTCGCGGCCCCGGATTTTGATCCTGAACTACCCGTCCAACCCCACCGGCTGCACCTACACCGACGACCAGCTACTGGCCATTGCCAATGTGGCCCGAAAATACCGGCTGATCCTGCTCTCCGATGAGATCTACGGTGAGGTGCATTTCGAGGGCAGGCACAAATCCATTGCCCGGTATTACCCGGAAGGCACCATCATCAGTACCGGCCTCAGTAAATGGGCCGGTGCCGGCGGCTGGCGCCTTGGCACATTCATTTTCCCCCGGGAACTGAGGCCCCTGCAGGACGCCATGGCCATCATCGCCAGTGAAACCTACACCGCGACGAGCGCGCCGATCCAACACGCGGCCATTGCAGCGTTCAATGGCGGTGACGACATCGACGAATACCTTAAACAGTCCCGTCGGGTGCTGAAGGTTGTTGGCGAGTACATGCACCGTCGACTGAGCGACATGGGCGCGGTAGTCCAGAAACCGGAAGGCGCGTTCTACCTGTTCCCGGACTTCTCCGGCTTCCGCGAACAACTGGCCAGTAAAGACATCAAGACCAGCCAGGCCCTCTGCCAGGCCCTGCTGGAAAACACCGGCGTGGCCATCCTGCCGGCCAGCGATTTTGGCTTCGTGCCGGATCATCTGGCGGCGCGCCTGGCCTTCGTCGACTTCGACGGCGCCGAATCGTTAGAGCTCGCCGGCGGCGACTATGCCGAACAGGAATTGGGCGACGACTTCGTGAAACAGGCTTGCCCGCGGCTGGTCACCGCCATGGACAAGATGGAGCAGTGGCTGAACAGCCTCTGATCCCGCCGTGTTAGACTGGCGCCCTCATTCTCTAACGGGATATCAACGGGGGCGCCATGTCTGATTCAGTTTCTCTGCTCGAGATTACCGACTTTGCCGAAAACCTGGCCCGCGAGGCCGGCGAACTGATTCGCCGCGAGCGGGACAACAACGCCCTGCGCACCGATTACAAACATCAGACCGAGCTGGTAACCCACGCCGACGTGATGGCGGACGAATTCATCACAGGCGCCATCCGCAAACGCTTCCCCGGCCACCGGATTCTCTCGGAAGAGACCATGCCCGACCTTAGCCAGGCCGAAGAGCTGGATACACCCCTCTGGATCGTCGACCCCATCGATGGCACCGTGAACTATGCCTATGGCCATCCCCAGGTAGCCGTCTCCATTGCCTATGCCGAAAAAGGTCGGGTTCAGGCCGGTGTGGTGCATGCGCCCTTCCCCGGCGAAACCTTCCGGGCGACCCGCTCAGAGGGCGCCACGCTGAACAACCATCCGATCCGCCACAGCGGCGCCACCGTGCCCCGGGATGCCCTGTTTGCAACCGGCTTCCCCTACACCAAGGACGCCCTGGAACCGCTGGTCAAACGCCTGGATGCAATGATTCACCAATGCCGCGACCTGCGGCGCATCGGTTCCGCGGCACTGGATATCTGCTGGGTGGCCTGTGGCCGACTGGATATCTACTATGAAAACGTCAGCCCATGGGACTTCGCCGCCGCCCGCCTGATCGCCCTGGAAGCAGGCGCCACCGCTGGCCATTTCAGTGAAGTGCCCGACGGTTATCCTGCCGACCTCTGGGGCCGCGATATCCTGATTTCGGCACCGGCTCTTTGGGAGCCTGTTCGGTCTATCCTGCGGTCGGCCTCGGGGTATGACTGATTAGACCTGTGCTCGCCGGTAGATTTTTGGCCGTAGCCTTCCAGCTTTGGGGCTGGCACGGAATGGGAACCTGCTTCCCGGAACCGCTACGAGCACATCCATGTGCGCTTGGCGCCGGCCATCCTTGGCCGTCGACATTCCGGGAAGAAGGTTCCCATCCCCTGCCGGCATTGCAGTGAGATATCGCAGAAATTTGGAAGAAAGATCGGATAGGGCGTAATCGAAAGATATATCTCTAGAGCTGGAGAGGCGCTGTTGGGTGGGGCTTTTACGGAATGTCGGCGGCCATGGATGGCCGGCGCCAAGCGCACATGGATGTGCTCGTAGCGGTTCCGTAAAAGCCCCACCCAACGGCGCCAGACTCCCAAGCCTTCAGGCTACAGAATTTAAAGCAGCCGACTCCAGACTCAACCCCAAACACCCTCGGCAACCAACCCCCAACTCTCGTCGAAGTCAGTAGAAGGCAACCGCGAGAACGAGGAGCGGATAAACCGCTGGATCCGCCCTTCAACAAAAACCAGTACAAAGTCCGCGCCGCGAGCAGACGTCGTCCGGGGCCGCAGGCCCTGGCGGATTTCGCCTTCTTTGAGGGTTTGCCGTACCTGGGTTTCCAGGCGCTCGAAGAACTGGGAGGCACGCTTGCGCAGGGTGTCGTTCTCGCCCATCAAAGCATCACCGGTCAGCACACAACACAGCCCCGGATTGCGTTCAGCAAAGACCAGCACCAGGTGCACCAATTGCTGGAGACGAACCCGCACGTCCTCCTGCTCCTGCAGGATCACCTGACAGCGAGAGAACACGGCCTCTTCAGCGAACTCGATAAGCGCCTCGAACATTTTCCGCTTGCTGGGAAAATGGCGATACAAAGCCGCCTCGGTAACGCCCACGGATTTGGCGAGGCCGGCGGTGGTGATTCGGGCACCCGGATCGGTCTCCAGGAGTTCCACAAGAGCATGAAGAATCGCCTCGCGGCGACTGGGTTTCTGATCAGTCATGGCAGGACAGCAGCGCTCTGATTTATCGTTGTCGGGGCCGGTCGTTCAATGCCAGCCCTCGGTTATCGTTAGTCAGGATTGTGCCCGAGATCAGAAGAAGGTGCCATCAATGGGCGAGGATGCACTGGCATAGAGTTTCTTGGGCATCCGGCCTGCCAGGTAGGCTTCACGGCCCGCTTCGATGGCAAGGCGCATGGCATTGGCCATCTTGATGGGATCTCTGGCCTGGGCAATGGCGGTGTTCATCAATACGCCATCACAGCCCAGTTCCATGGCGATGGTGGCATCCGACGCTGTGCCGACGCCCGCATCCACAAGCACCGGCACCCTGGCGTTCTCGACAATCAGGCGGATGTTGTACCGGTTCTGGATCCCCAGGCCGGAACCTATTGGCGCACCGAGGGGCATGATGGCCACACAGCCCATCTCTTCCAGACGCTTGGCCAGCAATGGATCGTCGGAGCAGTAGACCATGACCTTGAAGCCATCCTTGATCAGCTCCTCGGCCGCCACCAGCGTCTCGGTCATGTTCGGATAAAGGGTTTTCTCCTCACCGAGGACTTCCAGCTTCACCAGATCATGGCCATCCAGGAGCTCCCGGGCCAGCTTGCAGGTGCGTACGGCGTCTTTGGCGGTATAGCAGCCGGCCGTGTTGGGCAGAATGGTATAACTGCTCGGGGAAACCACATCCAGCAGGTTCGGCTCATCCGGATTCTGGCCGAGATTGGTACGACGAACCGCAACGGTGACGATCTCCGCACCGCTGGACTCAATGGCATGTCCGGTTTCCATCATGTCACGATATTTGCCAGTACCGACGAGCAAACGGGACTGGTAAACCCGTCCGGCAATTTCGAGGGGTCTGTCTTCTGGAAGCTGGAGTTCGGATGTCTCTGTCATAGTGTTCCTGAATCGTTTGAATACGGGAGGATGGAAACCGACGTGATCGGTGGGTTAGGCGGAGCGGGCTGTTCAGCCGCCGCCAATAGCGTGAACGACTTCTACACGGTCGCCATCGCTCAGGGTAAATTCCGGGTGCCGGCTGCGTGGCACGATATCCTCGTTCACCTCAACCGCCAGCCGCTTGCCCGCGAGAGCCATCTTCTCAATCAGCGTGGCAATGGTTGCACCATTTGGCAGCTCCATTGCATCGCCATTTACCTGAACCTGCATCGTGACTCCTGACCCTCTGTATTCATCTACTTGTTCCGGCGGAGACCGGAGGTTATTAACAGCGCCCAGCCCACCATGAAACACACCCCGCCGATGGGCGTGATCGGGCCGATCCAGCGGATGTCTGTCAGCACCAGCAGGTAAAGACTGCCACTGAATAACAGGATGCCGGCCAGAAAGAATCCCGCCGACCAACCCAGCAATTTCCTGGGCAGGCCCTGTCCGGCCAGCAATGCCAGCAGAACCAGCGCAATGGAATGATACATTTGATATGTGACGGCGGTCTGGAAAACTTCAAGGCCCCGCTCACTGACCAGATTGCGCAGCCCGTGTGCACCGAAAGCGCCGGCCATCACTGCCACCAGGGCCAGAAAAGCACCTGCCAACAGCGGTAACCGAAGAATCCCTCTCCTGGCCGGTTGTACGGATTCAGCAGTCACAGTGGATCTTTTCTCCCGAATCCAGGTTCATCATGGTCAGTGCGCCACCCCAGACACACCCGGTGTCCAGGCCGATAAAACGGTCACTACCGGTTTTTCCTTCCAGGGCTGCCCAGTGGCCAAACACCACCCGTACATCGTCATTGCGGGGAAAATGAAACCACGGCTGGTAACCTTCCGGCGCGCTGTCGACGCTTTCCTTGGCCGCCAGTTCCAGAGAGCCATCCTCGGCAATAAAGCGCATGCGGGTGAAATAGTTGGTAATGACCCGCCAGCGGTCCATTCCCTGCAGGGACTCGTCCCAGCGCTCGGGCTGATTGCCGTACATGTGGGTAAAGTATTCCTCGGCGGTTTCGCCCCGGATCACGGCTTCAACTTCCCTGGCACACTCCATTGCCTGGCTGACCGTCCAGATATGGGGCAAACCGGCGTGGGTCATCACCAGATTCCGGGCCGGGTCGTGAACACAGAGATTCTGCTGCCGGAGCCAGTTAACCAGCCGCTCGTGATCCGGAGCGTCAAGGATATCGGACAGGGTGTCTTTGCGACGCGTCTGATGACCGCCCAGGGACACCGCCAGCAGATGCAGGTCGTGATTGCCAAGCACGACGACCGCCGAATCCCCAAGGCTCTCGATATATCTCAAGGTTTCCAGCGAAGACGGGCCGCGGTTGATCAAATCACCGGCCACCCATAGACGGTCACGGGAGGGAGAGAAATCCACTTTCTCCAGGACATCCCTGAGACGCTCGTAACAGCCCTGAATATCGCCGATCGCGTAGTCAGTCATCACTTACCTCGTTTGCCGGATTGGCTGCACCCTTCTCGGTAAAAAGCAGGTCGGCAATCGCCACGAAATCGGCCAGCGCGAGGTTCTCCGGTCGCAGACCGTCATTGATGCCAAGGCTCCGGAGCTGTTCGGCCGACACCATGCCGCCCAGTGCCTTGCGGAGAGTTTTCCGCCGGGCGTTAAAGGCTGTGCGGACCACAGCCTGAAGTGTCGTCAAATCCTTCGCCGGGTGTGGCAGGGTCTTGTGAGGCACCAATCGGACAATCGCCGAATCCACCTTGGGCGCCGGTCGGAAAGCGCCGGGCCCAACTTCAAACAGCGGCTGAACCCGGCAGAAATACTGGGTCATGATGCCAAGACGCCCGTAATTGTTGTCACCCGGCACCGCTGCCATTCGTTGAACCACCTCTTTCTGCAGCATGAAGTGCATATCCTGCACAACACCGGCCTGGGACAGCAGGTGGAAAATCAGCGGTGTGGAAATGTTGTACGGCAAATTACCGATGATCCGCAGGGGGCGATCCACCATGAGCTGGCTGAAATCAAACTTGAGTGCGTCCGCCTCGTGAATCCGGAATTCGGGATAGTTGAAGAACTTGGTGCGCAGCACGGGAATCAGGTCCCGATCCAGTTCTACCACCTGGAGCTTCGGGTTCACCGCCAGTATTTCCTCGGTCAGTGCGCCCAGGCCAGGGCCAATCTCCACGATGGCGTCATCAGGTTTCGGGTTAATGGCGCGGATGATCTGCTCTATGACCCCCGGATCATGGAGGAAATTCTGGCCAAACCGTTTTCTGGCCTGATGGCCGGCTTTGTTGCTCACGAACGGGTCTCTTCAATTGCAGATTTTCGACAACGAGCCATTTGCTCGCCTACCTTCAGGGCCGTATGCAGACTGCCGGCATCGGCTCGACCGGTTCCCGCCAGATCCAGAGCCGTACCATGATCCACGGACGTGCGCACAATCGGCAGCCCCAGGGTAATGTTCACCGCACGCCCAAAGCCCTGAAACTTCAGCACCGGCAGCCCCTGGTCATGATACATGGCCAGAACCGCATCGGCCTGGTCGAGCCAGTGCGGAGTAAACAGGGTATCCGCAGGTAAAGGTCCGGTCAGAGAAATGCCTTCGGCACGCAGAGCCTCCAGGGTTGGCTCGATGGTGTCGATTTCCTCCCGACCAAGGTGACCACCTTCGCCGGCATGAGGATTCAGGCCGGCCACCAGTATCCTGGGCCGGGCAACACCGAAGAACTTTTTCAGATCAGCATCGAGAATTCGCGTTACCTGAGTCAGGCGCTCCGGGGTAATGGCGGCGGATACGTCCTTGAGCGGTAAGTGGGTAGTAACAAGCGCAACCCGCAACTCTTCGGTCGCCAGCATCATGACCACACGATCCACACCGCAGAGCTCCTGCAGGAACTCGGTATGGCCGCTGAACGCGATGCCGGCATCGTTGATAACGCCCTTATGGACAGGCGCCGTCACCATGCCGTCAAAATCGCCGCTGAGGCAGCCGTTAGCGGCGACTTCCAGCGTTCTGAGCACATAAGCACCGCTGCCGGTATCCAGTGTGCCCGGTTCATGATTGGCACAACCGTCCACATGCAGAACCGACAGCAGGCCTGCCTCCATTTCCGGCGAATCTCCGGGCTGCCAGGCACGCAGTTCAACCGCCAGGTTCATTTGCTTCGCCCGGGCCTCCAGCAATGGCCCGCTGGCAACCACCACCACACCTGCACTCCGGGCCTCAAGAGCCAGTTGCAGGCACAACTCCGGACCAATGCCGGCAGGTTCGCCGGCCGTCAGTGCCAGCACCACGGGATTACTCATCAGGAGACTGGCTCTTCTTCCGCCGGTTCGTCCTTGGCGTACTCGCCCTTGAACTCGACAAAGGCCTCATCGCGGATCTCCTGAAGCCAGTTCTGCAGTTCGGTCTCAAACTTGCGGCGATAGATGGCCTGGCGGGCCTCGGCGTCGCGCACATCACCGCTGATGTCTTTCTGGCGGCGCTCCTGAACCTGCAGAATGTGCCAGCCAAACTGGGAACGGAACGGCCCGCGCAACTCCCCAATATCAGCATCGAGCATGGCCTGCTCAAACGCCGGCACCATCTGGCCCGGGCTTACCCAGCCCAGATTACCGCCATCGGAGCCAGACACCGGATCATCGGAGTACTCTCTGGCCAGCGCACTGAAGCTGGCTCCATTCTGAAGCTGCTGGTACAGATCCCGAATCACGGTTTCAGCCTGGCTGTCCGTCGTGGCTTCGGAAGGCCGAACCAGAATGTGACGGACACGGTGCTGCTGGATCATCTGCTGCTGCTCGCCGCCTCGCTTGTCCATCACCATTACCAGGTGGAAGCCGCTGTTGTTTTCCAGGACGTCTGAGGGCTCACCCACCGGCAGCTCCGGCACGACCGGAGCAACCAGAGACGGCAGCTGACCCTCGGCACGCCAGCCCATATCGCCACCTTCCAGGGCATTACTGGCATCAGACTCGGCAACAGCCACTTCGCGGAAATCACGGCCATTGGCGATCTCACTGCGCAGCCGCTCGGCTTTCTCCCTTGCGGCATCCACCTCCGCCTCATCAGAGGGGTCGTCTACGCTCACAAAGATGTACGCCAGCCGGTACTGAGCGTTATTCCCTCCACGGGCCTCCAGACTTTCCAGATAGTTTTCAACTTCCCGATCAGTCACCCGAACCCGGTTGCCGACCTGGCGCTGCTGAACCCGGCTGGTCAGCATTTCCTTGCGGATCTGTTCGCGGGCCTGGTTGTAAGTCACGCCTTCGGCTTCGAGCTGGTTTTCAAACTGCGGCAGGCTCATGCCATTGCGTTCGGCAATGTTGGCCATGGTTTCGTTCAACTCGTTATCGCTGATGCGCATACCGGCCCGATCTGCCATCTGCATCTGGATCGATTCGGTGATCAACTGGTCAAGCACACGCTCTTCGAGGACCTGCCTTGGCGGCAGCGCCGTGCCCTGTGCACCAAGGCGACTGGTGATGGTGTTGATTCGGGCCTCCAACTCGGTCTGAAGGATGACATCCTCATCGACGATGGCCACTACCTGGTCCAGCAACTTACGCTCGGCCTGAACAGACAACGGGGCCAGGACGGCTAGAAGAACCAGTAACGCTTGTACACCATGGCGAAGGGTCGCCTTCATAATCACCTCTACAAATAGAATTTGAGCTTTTCTGGCGTTTTGGGGGCCTTAGTCCGGGATCCAGTCAGGGAGTTCCAAAACGACGACGCTCCCTTTCATCAAAACCGTAAATGGCCTCGGAAATACTCGATGAGGCACCATCGCTGCCGCCCAGGCCCTTTAGCTGGATCTGGAACAGTATGCGGCTATCGAGCTCCCGGTCATCAGTCAGATAGTTCTGGTGAACCACCTGAACACTCCAGCAGCAGTTATTGTATTCCAGCCCGGCCAGGGATCCGACGGTTCGATCAAGGTCGGAGTCGTAGACCCAGCGGCCGATCAGACTAACACGGTCCGAGACCGGGAAAACCGCCGCGATATCCGACTGTTCCAGTTCGCCCCGGCTGTAAGTGTGCCCGACACTGGCCAGATACCGGTAGTCAGTGGAGTGAAAGGTTAACTGGCTGCGGCCTTCCTCGGTATCCCCGGTATCAGGATCCCACAATCCGGAGGAGCGGATTTCCAGGGTATCGAGAGGGTTCAGCACGACTTCGCCCGCCAGCGGTGAACGGCTCCGGGTACCGGCACCCTCGCCGAACAACGTCACTTCGCGATCCTCGAAATACTGTACCTGTCCAATACTGAATCGGGCACGCTCCGCACCGGTGAGGAGGTCATTGAAACGGCTGGTCAGGGCAACGGTCAACTGGTTGGCATCGCCTACCCGGTCACCGCCGGTGAACCGGTCCGGTCGAAACAGCTGTTCAAAACGGAAGGTCTGGAGGTCGGTGTCAAAATCCGGGATGTCGTTCTGATCCGGATCGGCATCGGCCCAGGCGTAATAGAGCCGGGGCTCCAGAGTCTGGTTGTAGGGCACATCAAACAGGCGGCTCTGTCGGTCGAAATACAACCCGTTATCCCACTCGGCAACCGGCACGGTGCGATCGAAACTGCCATCCCCCAGCACGTAGTCGTCCAGGTTGTAGCGGGTGTAATCCACGCTTACCGACGGCCGACTGAACCCCCACAACGCCCGCATGGGCAACGCCAGTTCCGGCCGCGCCCGGAAACGCTGCCCGTTGGCCCGATCCAGACCGGTCAGTGCTTCGTTGTCCCGGTAAAACACTGTGTACTGGCTTTCCAGTTTCGCCTCCACAATCCCTGCGCCGGTCTGGCCTGCGTAGATCACTTCCGGCAACTGGGCATAGGGCTTGTCCACATCGGCAATGCGATCACTGATGGTCTGGTAATCGTTGAGGTAGGCATCGAAATACTGCTTGTCGCTTCGGTAGGTAACCCCGCCCTTTCTCTGCAAATGAGTGGCCTGATTGATCTCCAGGCTGCGGTTCAGATCGCTGAGATAGTCCTCATCGCTCACCACGGAAAAATCTCCGTAGCCCCGCCACCCACGGCCAAAGGCAGCCCGGGTTGTGGCATCCAGGGCCCAGCGCTCACCGGATTCACCGGGGTTTTCCTCCTGAAACGCCGAATCGTTGCCGATGTACCCGAGCTGCAGGGTAGTTTCCCCGAGAGAGCTGAGATACCGGCCCTCGACTTCGTTGAACAGGCCCCGGCCATGAATGTACTGGGGCGTCAGCGTCGCGTCGTAATGGGGTGCCAGATTGAAGTAGTAGGGCACGGCAAGAAAGCCACCGCTGCCGGCACTGGAAGAGCCGAACTGCGGATAAAGGAAACCGGACTTGCGGCGATCATCAATAGGAAAGCTTGCCCACGGCCAATAGAACACCGGCACATCCAGGACTTCCAATCGAACGTGTTTGGCGGTACCGAATCCTTGCGCCCGATCCAGCCTGATATCCGAGGCAACGATGGCCCAGTCATTCTGGCTGGGGCCACAGGTGGTCAGAAAGCCATCTGCAATGACGACCTGTTCCTCGCTGATGCGCGACAGGCTGCCTGCACGACCGCGCATTTCCGGACCATGCAGCAGGAATGTCGCAGTGTTGATGTCCAGGCGTCCGCTATCGACGTCGTAGTTCGCGTTCTCACCGGTGAGAAGGAAACCCTCGCCGCGACTGACCAGCGGCCCCTGCACCGATACTGCACCCTCCTGCTGGCTGTAGCGCGCCTCTGAACCGGTTACCTGAAAACCGCCCTGGCGAATGCGGACATCACCCTGAAGAAACAGCGTCCGGTCAATCTCGTAGCGGGCGTTCAAGCCGCTGGCTTCCAACGGTTGCTCGGAATCGCTGCCAACGGCAAACGCACTGCCAACGCCATTGGCGCGACCGGAAGGCAGATACCCCCCTTCGCAGAAAAGGGGCAACGAAGCCCGGGCCTCGGCTGGCAGCTCTGCTCTGGGCCGCCAATCTATTTCCGCCGCAGACGGCGGTGTCTGGGCATGCCCATCCGTAACGCCTAACCCAAAAACCGCGGCCAGCAACACACGGCCATACCGGCTCTGCCACCGGGTTTCCGGCGATTGCAGTGGGCGTTCGGGACATGGCACGGTGGCTGGATCCTGTTCCGGGTGAATTGGAGGACGGGCAATAATAAACGCCGCCTAGTTTACACGTGCCCTGACGGGTTGTTAACGGAAACTCCGCTGCAAAACCGATTTACCCTCTTTATACTCGTCTGCTAACTTTCGCTGTCAGCGACAACTTTTTTCAGGATCGCAACCCGAACTATGGATACCCGCCTGCAGTTGCTGACCAACTGGGTCAGACAATTTCCCGGCTTCGAACAGTGCGAAGCCGAACCGGTTTCCGGCGATGCCAGTTTTCGCCGTTATTTCCGGGTCTGGCAGCACGCAAATCCGACGACCGCTACCGGGGACGGTGCACCGTTTATCGTGATGGATGCGCCCCCGGAACATGAAGACTGCGAGCCCTTCGTGGCCATCGCCCGGCACTGGCACCGCCAAGGTATTGCGGTGCCGGACATTGTGCAGGCTGATCTGAAGCAGGGCTTCCTGCTACTGGAGGATTTTGGCGACCAGCTGATGCTTGGCCGACTGAACACCGAGTCCGCAGACCAGCTCTACAGGAACGCCCTGCAAGAGCTGACCCTGATCGCGAGCCAGACTTCCCCCAGTGATTACCCGCTACCGCCTTACGATGCCACCCTGCTTGAGCGGGAAATGGCGCTGTTCCCGGACTGGCTTCTGGAGAGGCATCTGGGCATGAACCTGGAAAACAGCGAGCGGGCCCTGCTGGACACGACCTTTTCCATGCTGCGGGAAAGCGCCCTGGCTCAACCCGAAGTGACGGTCCATCGGGACTACCATTCCCGAAACCTGCTGGTTCGCCAAGACCAACCTCGCCCGGGTGTCATCGATTTCCAGGATGCGGTTACTGGGCCCGTCACTTACGATGTGGTCTCGCTGCTGAAAGACTGCTACATCCAATGGCCAGAGAAGCGCATCTGCGAGTGGCTGGAAGACTACCGCCAGAGCAGCCTCGAGGCTGGCCTGCATCGTGCGGACCCGGAGACCTTCCGCCAGTGGTTTGAACTGATGGGCATGCAGCGGCACCTGAAAGCTGCCGGCATTTTTGCCCGGCTATCGATCCGCGATGGCAAGCACGGCTATCTCAAGGACATTCCCCGAACCGTTCAGTACCTGATCGTTGCCAGCGGTCGACAGCCAGCCCTGCGACACTTCCACGAATGGCTGAGCGATACGGTTATGCCCCGGATCGAGACGAGCATCGGCTCGGCCCCGGGTCAGGAGCGCTTGCCCCAGTGAAGGCTATGATTCTCGCAGCCGGCAAAGGTGAACGCATGCGGCCACTGACGCTGGCCACACCAAAGCCCCTGTTAAGGGCCGCTGGCAAACCTCTGATCACCTATCATCTGGAGCACCTGCGGCGGGCGGGAATCCGTGAGGTGGTGATCAATCATGCCTGGCTGGGCGACCAGATTGAGGAAACCCTGGGAAACGGCGAAGGGTTCGGGCTATCCATTCAATATTCCCGTGAAGGCGAGCCGCTGGAAACCGCCGGTGGCATCGTGCGCGCTCTGCCTCTGCTTGCCGGTGACAAATCTGACTGGTTTCTGGCGATCAACGGCGATATCTGGAGCGATTTCGACCTGTCTCGACTGACACCGCCGCCTGACGCAGACGCCCTGCTGGTGGTCACCAGCAATCCGCCACACCATCCGGAAGGTGACTTTCACCTCACTGACCAGGGAGTACTCCATAGCGATGGCCCGGACAAGCTGACCTTCACCGGCATTAGCCTGTTACACCAGCGACTGTTCGAAGGCCTGACCGACCGGTCCGGAAAGCTCGGGCCTGTGCTGCGCAACGCCATGGGCGAAGGCCGCGTGAAAGGCCTTTATCACCGGGGACAATGGGTGGACGTCGGCACCCCGGAACGCCTCCAGGCGCTGGACAGGCAACTGGGCAACAGGGAATCTGAAAGCCATGGCAGGGAGTAAACGACAACCGGTGCTGCCGGCACGGATGGACGCCGAGTTTTCCAGCCTGATGCGGGAACTCTCAGCCTGCGGCCATCAGGCACCCGCGCTTATCGAGCGCGCCCATCTGCCCCGCTGGTGCAGGCGCCCCCTGTTCTTCTTCCTCGGTTATATCGCCAAAGCAGAGGGGCGAGTGACCGAAGCCGACATTGGCTATGCAGAATCCCTGATCAAGGCCATGAGGCTGTCGAAGCGTCAGCGACGGCGCGCCATTGGCTGGTTCCAGGACGGCAAGTCAGCCGGGCAACTGCCTTTCATCCGCGGGTTGGCCATGCGCCTGTCCCGCCGGCTATGGCCTTCCCCGGCCCTGAAAACCGCCATCTGTCTGTGCCACGCCAGTCAACTGAACGGCCGGCCCGCCAAACCCAGGCGCTATCGCTGCGAGGATGCCATTGACCAGATTGGCCTACCGGTTAGCATCAGCGAGGACATCTTCGACAGCTATGCCAGCAAGGTATGGACCCGGCATAGCGAGAATCTCTCAAGACCCACCAGTTATCAGCAGGCCTGCGAGCTGTTGGGGGTCACCCGGCGGGATTCACTGGAGGTGATCAAGCGGGCCTACCGCAAGAAGGTATCCGAGTGCCATCCGGACAAGCTGGCCCAACAGCAGGTCAGCCCCCGCGAGCATGCACTGGCCAAGGATCGTCTGCTTCACTATCAGCAGGCCTGGGAACTGATCAAGCGCCACAACACCGTCCGCTAGTCCTGGCGGGACTCCAGCCATGCAGCAACGCGGCTGGCAATCCCATCGCCCAGGGTTCCGGGCGCTGGCGTGAGCCAGGGAATCGGTTGTCGCTCAAAGCCACTCATCCCGGCCCGGCGCAACCTCATTCCCATACTCCATTTCGTTTGATCATCAGCGGCTCCGGACGGATAAAGCTCCAGCAATTTCGTGCTCAGCGACTCCAGACGTTCGGGCAGATCTGGACGGTCAACGGGGTAAAACTGGGAAGCCACCCAGATAAGCGCAGCGGCATCAGCCCCCTCCAGTACCTGGTTGGTCACGTGTATGCTGGCTCGCCCGACTCCCAGAACAGCCGGTGTTTCATAGCCCCGCTCAGCCAACTGGGCCAGCCCTGCCTGGAGCGTCTGGCTGATCCGGCTTCGGTAGCGCGCCTCAAGATCATCGGCACTCTCTGAAGCCATGATATCGATCATGACCGATTCCGGTGCTTCCTGCTCACCCGCCTCCGTTTCCGCCGATGGTTCTTCTACCACCGGCCGCATCAGGATTTCACTCAGAACCGGTGAGGGCGACTCCAGGCCAAGGGTGAGCACGGCCCAGCCCCTGGAAGCCAGCCCCGCTGCCAGTGAGCCGGTTACCCCGGAAGCGGCAGTTTCACCTTCTTCCGACAGAACCAGCACCGCACCGCGAGCCGGCAACCTGGCTTCCGGGTAGAACAGGCCCAGCGCCCTATCACCCTCCTCAAGCTCCAGCCATACCGCTGATTCGGGAAAACGCTGGATCAGGGAGCGTTCGCCGGTGCCTGTCCAGATCAGGGCCCGACTCGCAGACTCTGACGCCTCGACGCCTTCGGCCTCACCGGCCGTCCCGCTCTCTTCCTGCCCGAGGGTGATGGACGGTGCGACACACATCAGCGCCAGGACAAAAAACCAGAACACGCCGGGCCGGTAAATCTCGAATCTCTGCACAGATACTGATCCTTTGACTGCGAAAAAACGCCACTGAGCTGTTAGACTAGCAGCCATCCTGAATGTGCGGCAGGGACCGCTGACCAAGCCATTATCCATTGTTGTGAGAGAGCCGTCATGAACCCTTACCTGATTGCCCCATCCATCCTGTCCGCCGATTTTGCCCGTCTTGGCGAGGAAGTCGATAACGTGCTGGCCGCCGGCGCCGACGTGGTGCACTTCGATGTGATGGACAATCACTACGTACCCAACCTCACCATTGGCCCCATGGTCTGCGAGGCGCTGCGCAAGCACGGCGTGACCGCCCCCATCGATGTGCACCTGATGGTGTCGCCGGTGGACGACCTCATCCGTATGTTTATCGACGCCGGGGCCAGTTACATTACCTTCCACCCGGAAGCGACCAACCACATTGATCGCTCACTGCAGCTGATCCGCGACGGTGGCTGCCAGGCGGGCCTGGTGTTCAACCCGGCCACGCCGCTGCATTATATGGATCATGTGATGGACAAACTGGACATGGTGCTGATGATGTCGGTAAACCCCGGCTTCGGTGGCCAGAAGTTCATTCCCGGCACGCTCGACAAACTCCGGGAGGCCCGCAAGCGCATCGATGCCAGTAACTACAATATCCGCCTGGAAATCGACGGTGGCGTGAAGACCGAGAACATCCGGGAAATCGCCGAGGCCGGTGCCGACACCTTCGTGGCGGGATCTGCCATCTTTAACACCGACGACTATAAAACCACCATTGATGCCATGCGCGAAGAACTGGAGCAGGCCCGCAGGGTGATCAGCCAATGAGCCTGGCAGGGCTGTTCAATCCACGCTGGCCGGGGATTGCCCTGTTTGATCTCGACGGCACCCTGGTGGACAGTGCACCGGATCTGGCGGCCGCCGTGGACCAGATGCTGGCGCATCTTGGGCGCTCACCAGCAGGCATTGACCGGGTACGGAACTGGGTAGGCAATGGCGCCAGCGTTCTGGTGCGCCGGGCCCTGGCCGGCCAGGTGGACTGGGAACCGGCGCGACCAAAAGACGAGGCCCTGTTCAAGGATGCCCTGGCGATTTTCTATCACGCCTACGGCACGCTCAACGGACAGCATTCGGTAGTCTACGCCGGAGTCGAGGCCTGTCTCACGCACCTGAAGAACCAGGGCTGCCGGCTGGGCATCGTCACCAACAAGCCGGAACAGTTTGTGGCACCGCTGCTTGAGCAAATGGGACTGGATCACTGGTTCGACCTGACCGTGGGTGGTGACACCCTGCCGGTCAAGAAACCGGACCCCGCTCCCCTGCTTCATGCCATGGAAACCCTGGGGGGCACCCGCGGAACCACAGTCATGGTAGGCGACTCCGCAGCGGATATTAACGCGGCGCTGGCCGCGGGCATTCCCTGTGTGGCGGTGCGGTACGGGTATAACTACGGGCCTGCGGTGGATACTCTGGGCGCCGACGCGGTTGTTGATTCGCTGGCCGAGCTTTTGTAATCTCACAAGGAACTTACATTGAGCACTTCTTTACGGGAGATTCCTGCCGTGCAGGGACTGAATCTGACTGCAGCGCGAGGCATCCTGACAACCCGCGCAACACGATGGTGGCGATGGCGCACCGGCTGAGCAAGCCCGGAGGCTGACTGGCGTCTGCTGGTCGAGCCCGCAGCACCTGATGGAAGCACAGGCTTTCATCCACAATGCAGATCAGATTTCAGGAAACCGTACCATGACACCCGAGCAATTCACCGAGCTCGCCGACGCCGGCTTTAACCGTATCCCTGTGTATCGTGAGGTACTGGCCGACCTCGACACGCCCCTGAGCACCTACCTCAAACTCGCCAGCGGACCCTATTCCTACCTGTTCGAATCCGTTCAGGGCGGAGAGAAATGGGGCCGGTATTCGATCATCGGCCTGCCCAGTCACGAAGTACTGAAGGTCTTCGACCACCGGGTGGAGATCAGCCGCGGCGGCGAGGTTGTTGAGACCGAGGAAGTGGACGATCCGCTCACCTTTGTCGAAGCCTATCAGAAACGCTTCCATGCACCGGATCTGGATGAGCTGCCCCGCTTTAATGGCGGCCTGGTGGGCTACTTCGGCTACGACACCGTGCGCTACATCGAAAAACGGCTGCGCAAGAGCTGTCCGCCGGACAAAATCGGCACGCCGGACATCCTGCTGATGGTGTCCAACGAGATCGTGGTATTCGACAACCTGCGGGGCAAGCTGCATCTGATTGTCCATGCCGATCCGGCCATTGAGGGCGCCTTCGAAAAGGCGCAGAGCCGCATTGATCAGCTGGAAAACCATCTGCACAGGCAGACCGCTGACGCGCCCCGCACCCCAGAACACCTGCGCGGAAAAGCCGTGGACGAGAGCGACTTTATTTCCGGCTTTACCCAGGACAAATTCGAAGCCGCGGTAGACAAGATCAAGGGCTACGTGCTCGACGGCGATGTCATGCAGACGGTGATATCACAGCGCATGTCGATTCCCTTCGAGGCGCCACCGCTGAACCTGTATCGCTCGCTCAGGGTACTGAATCCTTCCCCTTACATGTATTTCCTGGATTTGGGTGACTTCCACATCGTGGGCTCCTCCCCGGAAATCCTGGCCCGGGTGGAAGACGAGGAAGTGACGGTTCGGCCGATCGCCGGCACCCGCAAGCGCGGCGCCACCGATGCCGAGGACAAGGCGCTGGAAGCAGAACTGCTGGCTGATCCGAAAGAAATTGCCGAGCATCTGATGCTGATCGACCTGGGCCGTAACGATGCCGGCCGGGTGTCGGAAACCGGCACGGTCCGGCTGACCGACAAGATGATCGTGGAGCGCTACTCCCACGTGATGCATATCGTCTCCAACGTGACCGGCCGGCTGAAAGACAACACCAGCTGCCTGGACGTGCTGCGCGCCACCCTGCCCGCCGGCACCCTTAGCGGTGCGCCCAAGATCCGGGCCATGGAGATTATCGACGAACTGGAGCCGGTCAAGCGTGGGGTCTACGGAGGCGCCGTGGGCTATCTGTCGTTCAACGGCAACATGGACACAGCCATTGCCATCCGTACCGCCGTGATCAAGGACAACACCCTGCATATCCAGGCAGGCGCCGGCGTGGTGGCCGATTCGGTGCCCCGCCTCGAGTGGAAGGAAACCATGAACAAGGGCCGCGCCATTTTCCGCGCGGTGGCCATGACCTACAACGATTTCGACCACTGAGGCGGAGGAACAGATTATGTTGCTGATGATCGATAACTACGATTCCTTCACCTACAACGTGGTGCAGTATCTGGCCGAACTGGGTGCCGACGTGCAGGTGCACCGCAACGATGAAATTACCATCGAACAGATTGAAGCCCTGAACCCGGAGCGGCTGGTGATTTCCCCCGGCCCCTGCACCCCGAACGAGGCTGGCATCTCCATGGCGGCCATCCGGCATTTCGCCGGCAAGGTTCCGATCCTGGGCATTTGCCTGGGCCATCAAGCAATTGGCCAGGTCTACGGTGGTGACGTCATCCGCGCCGGCCGGGTCATGCATGGCAAGGTGTCCCCGGTATTCCACAAGGACACCGGCGTGTTCCGGGGCCTGAGCAACCCGCTGCAGGCGACCCGCTACCACAGCCTGGTGATCGACAAGGCCACCCTGCCCGACTGCCTGGAAGTGACCGCCTGGACCCGCAACGACGACGGTTCCATCGAGGAAATCATGGGGGTTCGCCACAAGACCCTGCCCATCGAAGGCGTGCAGTTCCATCCGGAGTCTATTATGACGGAACAGGGCCACGAGCTGCTGCGCAACTTTCTGAGAACACAATAAGAGGCCGACACATGGACATGAAAGAAGCTCTCAACCGCATTGCCTCCAACCTGGACCTTTCCCGGGAGGAAATGAAGGACGTGATGCGTATCGTCATGAACGGCGAGGCCACAGACGCCCAGATCGGCGCTTTTCTCATGGGGTTGCGTCTGAAGAGCGAAACGATTGACGAAATCACCGGCGCCACCGAGGTTATGCGCGAGCTGGCCACCAAGGTTACGGTCAAGGCCGAACCCCTGGTGGACATCGTCGGCACCGGCGGCGATGGCGCCAACCTGTTCAACGTGTCTTCCGCCGCCTCCTTCGTGGTGGCAGCAGCCGGCGGCTTTGTGGCCAAGCACGGCAACCGGGCGGTTTCCTCCAAGAGCGGCAGTGCCGACCTGTTGGAAAAGCTGGGCATCAATCTGAGCATGAAACCGGAAGAGGTGGCCCGCTGCGTCGAGGAAATTGGTGTCGGCTTCATGTTCGCTCCGGCCCACCACGGTGCCATGAAACACGCCATTGGCCCCCGCAAGGAGCTGGGCTGCCGGACCATTTTCAACATCCTGGGCCCGATGACCAACCCGGCGGGCGTTAAACGCCAACTGGTGGGCGTGTTCAACCGGGAGCTGTGCCGCCCGATGGCGGAGGTGCTGCATCGCCTTGGGGCCGAGCACATCATGGTCGTTTGCTCCAAAGACGGCCTGGATGAGATCAGTCTGGCAAGCGCCACCCACGTGGCGGAACTGAAAGACGGCAAGGTCACCGAATACGACATCACCCCGGAGGATCTTGGCATCAAGAGCCAGGCTCTGGTGGGCCTGACCGTGGACACCGCCGACGACTCACTGAAGCTCATCAAAGCAGCTTTCGGTCGTGGGCACGATGAAATGGCCGAGAAAGCCCGGGACCTGATTGCCCTCAATGCTGGCGCAGCGATCTATGTCGCTGGTTTGGCCAAGACGCCGAAAGAGGGTGTGGATATGGCCCTCGACGCCATGGGCTCTGGCCTCGCTGCCGGCAAGATGTCGGAGCTGGCTGATTTTTCTCAGTGCTTTTGATCGACCAAGCCTGCCGGATTTCGGCAGGACGACCCGGTGGGGCAGGGCTTACCAAAACACGCCCGTGAATACGTCCCTGTAGGGCTTGGCGTCAGCCATCCATGGCTGACGACAGTTTTGGCAAGCCCTGCCCCACCGGCTCTCGCTAACTACTTGCAGGCCGCTAATGACTGAACGACATTTGGAAAAGACTCCCACCATTCTTCGCAAGATCGTGGACCGCAAGTGGGAAGAAATTGACGAGCGGAAACCAAGGGTTTCGGTTGCCGACCTGAAAGCCATGGCTGGGGACCAACCAGCAGCCAGAGGCTTCGCCAACGCTCTGCGCAGCCGAATTGAAAAGCAGACTCCCGCTGTTATCGCCGAGATCAAAAAAGCCTCGCCGAGCAAGGGCATTCTGCGAGACCCCTTCGAGCCAGCGGTCATTGCCGAAAGCTACGAGAACGGAGGCGCCGCTTGTCTGTCGGTACTCACCGACCGCGACTTCTTCCAGGGCCACGAGGACTACCTTGTCGCCGCCCGCAATGCCTGCAGTCTGCCCGTGATCCGCAAGGACTTCATGGTCGCGCCCTATCAGGTCTACGAGAGCCGGGCCATTGGCGCCGACTGCATCCTTCTGATCGCCGCCTGCCTGACCAAAGACCAGATGCAAGAGCTGGAAGGTATTGCCCATGAGATCGGGCTGGATGTGTTGGTCGAAGTGCACGATGGCGAGGAACTGGATGATGCGTTGACGCTGACGACGCCTCTGGTCGGCATCAACAACCGCAATCTGCATACCTTCGATGTTTCGCTGGACACCACGTTTGACCTGCATGAGCGGATCTCCCAGGACCGGCTGACCATTACGGAAAGTGGCATCATGACCCGCAGCGACGTAGAAGCGATGACTGCTCGCGGGATTTACGGTTTCCTTGTGGGGGAATCGTTTATGCGGGCGGAAGAGCCTGGCCAGAAACTTCAAGAACTGTTCTTTCCAAAAGGCTAACTCACAAGTTTAAACAGTTCGGCGGGTACGACCTGCCAAAATCGTGCGGAGCCATGGATGGCGGAGCCGAGCGTACAGGGAGGTATTCACAGCGTATTTTGGCAGGTCGTACCCGCTGGACTGTGCACAAAAGTTCGCAACAGGCATTTGATGCTAGGCGTCGGCCAAAGCCTCCTGCAAAAGTTCCAGAAGGTGCGCCGGCATCCCCTCTGCCAGCTTGAGTGCCGCCTCGTGCCCACGGGGCGACATCTTGCCCCAGGTCCGGCGCACTATGCGTAGCCACTTCTCCCGATCGTAGTCCGCTTTTTCCTCATAGAAATCTGCGAAGTATCGCTCCAGGAACACCATGCAGGCCACGTCCTCCAGCAGTTGAGTGTCGGCATCCTGCCTCAGTTCCCGCTTGGTCAGGATGGTCTCCACCCGATCGCACTCCTCCTTCGGGTAGCCACAATCCGCCATGATTTCCCCAGCACGCCGGCCATGCATACGGCCACAGGCCTGGCGCCACTGGTAATAGGCTTTACGACCTTCCGGATAGTCCTTCCGCGGCATAGTCCAGCGCTCGATGTGCTGGGCGCGGCAGGCGATCTGCATGCGTTCGGAAGGATCGGATTCAAGCTCGAACAGCCAGCGGGTCATGTGCAGGCTGTAGGCATACTCCTTTGGCAGAAGTTCATCACCGACCCGCTCCTGGTTCGGGTCGGCCTTATTCGCCGCGTCAATCGCAGCCAATGCGCATTGGAGGCTTGAATCCGTTGTGGTCATTAACGTTTCTCTTCCAGTTCCAGGGTAGCCCGGACCTCAGGCCTGGGCCGAAGGACGGGCCTTGATGCGGTCGTACCAGGCCTGCAGATTGGCCTGCTCAGGTTTGATCCGGATGCCCACAACCCGGGCGAATGCCACTGTTGTGAAGGCATTGATATCGGCGGCCGTAAAGCGGTCGCAGCAGATGTATTCCTTGCCTTCGAGCTGCTTGTCGAGGAAGTGCATGAACTTCTCAACGCTCTTGCCGCACTCCTCGCCCCACTCCTTGATCGGGTTCATCCGGTCCTTGAAATAGCCGGTGGTGTGCTGGAAACACATGCCAGTAGGCATGAAGAAGAACAACTCTATCCACCGGAGCCACTGCTCAAGCTGGGCTTTTTCAAGCGGGGTGTCGCCCATCAGGGTCGGCGTGTCCGGGTAGCTCTCTTCGAAATAGCGGCAGATTGCCATGGTCTCGGCAATACAGGTGCCGTCATCCAGTTCCATCACAGGCACTTTCTTCATCGGATTTCGGGCGACAAATTCAGGTGTCAGGTTTTCACCCTTCTGCAGGTCAATCTCGATGAATTCAGCCTTGTCCAACAGGCCTTTCTCGGCCATGAACATGCGCACGCGGCGGGGGTTAGGGGCGGTTTTGGTTTCGAAGATTTTCATTATTATCGGCTCCGTTCCTGATCAATGGCGGCTTTGACGGTTCAAAACGAGAAGACTGACCGGAAAGAAGAGTTGCGTCAAGCAACCGGCGTTACCGGGGCAGCCAGTTGCGGATCTGCTGGATAATCCACTCCGGGTCGTCCAGTGGAAGGTCATGGCCAGCATCCGGGTGCAGTTTCATGGTCCATTGCCAGCGTTCCTCCAGCGTAGAACTGCAGCGCCAGTGAACGATGCGATCGCCGCGGCTGGCGAGAATCAGGGCATCTGGCACAGGACGCTTTTCACCGGGTTTGTAGCGGGCGGCAGCCGCCAACTGGTTGATCGCATTGCGGGTACTGACGGGGCGTTGTCGTTGTATGCTGTACCACTGTTTTGCCAGTGACAGAGGCACCTCACGGTTAGACGTGAGCCGGAGAATATCCCGCTCACGGTCAAACAACTCCTGACGGGCCAGCAGCCGCAGAATTCGCGGCCAGACCCCAGGCCGCATGCGTTTCCAGGGCGGGCTGAAGCCGGAACTGGTATTGATCAGGACCAGGTTCTGGATCTGACCATCCGCAGCCTGCTGGGCCCAGTCCAGGGCCACCATACCGCCCATGGAAAGTGCCAGGATGCTGAAAGGACCGGGGATATGGCTAACGTGCCTGGAGACAGCTTCCCGAATCGCCGCTACCGTTGCCGGACTGTCTTCTCGATATCGCACGCCCGTCCCGGGCAGGTCGACCAGATGGAACTGGTGCTCGGGAAATGCCTCCCCAAGGCGAGCCGGGAAGCTGCCCCAGTGGGCGTGTTCCCGAGTCAGACCCCGCAACAGAATCCAGTGCATACGATAGTTCCGATTGATGGATGCCAGGTCCGGCTGGATCGCTAGAGAGTATCGCGATACCAGTGCATGATCGCGGCTTCTTTCAGCATGGACTCCTCATCCCGAGCCGGCAACCAGTTTTCGTGGCTGGCGGCGGCGTTAATCAGGAAGTCCATCCAGGTCAGATGGCTGCGCAGGACCCGCTTGTGCCGGTGCGGAACCAGGGGATTGAAAAAGCCGTCGAGTCTCAGCAACTGACGGGGCCGCTTGCGAATCCAGCGCCAGGAGCCCATCTCCAGGGTCAGGGGCAGGAAAACACCGGCATTTTCGCGATTGACCTGTTTGTAGAAGTAATCCCACAAGTCGCCATGGGTGAGATAGTGGCGGGACTGGGGCTCGAAACGGTAGTCGTGATTTGGGTATGACTGCTCCCAGATAAGCTTCAGCGCCATAACCGATGCGACTCGACGCATGGGTCGACGCCGGTAGGCGTAGGGAAACCAGATCTGGTCCTGCATCCCGAATCCGGAATGGCAGTCCAGTGCCACACTGAACGGCCGCCCCGGCAGCAGCTGTTTTATGACCGCCTCAAGAGCCAGGTTTTCGGGCTCCATGCCCTGTTCAGGGTCGCCGGTGTACCACGGCAATCGGGGTGAAATTCTCTGGCCGCCGAGCAGGAATGCGCTACGTTCCTGGGCCTGGATCGGCGCATTGCGCATCAGGTCCACGCCGTTGGGATTACTGCGCTGATTCAGGTACATACCGCCCGGGTTAAGGATTGGCAAAAGGGTAATTCGAACCTTCTGCAACAACCCCAGCAAATGTTCGTCCCAGGTCACTCTGGCGAGTAGCGACTTCAGCCAGGCCATCACTACCTGGCTTCCAATGCGTTCAAGCCCGTGCACGCCGCCAACAAGCAATACCGCTGGCACATCGGGCCGGGAAGATCCGATATCGACACGGTAGATGGGCAAGGAGAGGTCCTTGAGGGCGACCCGCTCCACCACTTCGGTTGTGATGAAATCCGGCGCTTCCGCCAGGATGCGCTCCAGGCCAACGAGCTCCGGCAGGAAGGTTCTCAGCAACCTTCGCTGACGCCCATCCCGGGAGGCCTGCTCGTGGCTGATTGATGTGTGAGGTGTCAGGTCGCGCAGCTCTGTCATGCTGTTCTCCGGGTTCAGGTACCCGGAGTGTATCCATCGATTACTACACCTTCTTGACAGTTCTCCCGGGGCATAATGTGTCTCTTTTAAAGACGCATTTGGAATACGCCCTTGTAACTGAGCTGAGGTTCGTTATCCTTACAGTTAAGTATTAACCGAGACCTCGTGATTTGTTCGACCTTAACAGCGACCATGAAAGAGCTGTTTTCCCGATCCTTATGGATCGCCGTCCCCTCGTATCGGCACTAACACCGACAACACCCTCCAAAAATCACAAACCCTGAAAAGGAGAAGTGACTATGCGAAAGCTTAAGTCTGCTGCACTGCTTTGCGCGCTATCCGTACCCGTCGCGGCCCAGGCCAATTGCGGCGAGGTATCCATTACCGAAATGAACTGGGCGTCCAACACGGTCGTCACCAACGTGGCCACCTTCATCATGGAGCAGGGTTACGGCTGTGACGTCACCATTGTTCCTTCCGATACCGTTCCGGCGGTAACTTCCGTTGCCGAAAACGGTGAGCCTGACATCGTCACCGAGCTGTGGCTGAACTCCGCGGGCGAGGCCTACCTGCGCCTTGAAGAACAGGGCAAAGTGGAGCGCCTTGGCAAGGTTCTGGATCCGGGCGGTGTTGAAGGCTGGTGGATTCCCACCTACCTCGCGGAAGAGCATCCGGAGCTGAAGACCATCGAGGGCATCATGGCCAATCCTGAGCTCGTTGGCGGCACCTTCAACAACTGCCCGGACGGCTGGGGCTGCCGAGTTGTGAGTGACAACCTGGTTCGTGCCCTGGATCTGGAAGAGTCCGGCATTGACGTATTCAACCATGGTTCCGGTGAGACCCTGGCGTCCTCCATGGCGTCCGCTGTCCAGAACAAAGAGCCCTGGTTCGGCTACTACTGGGGTCCGACCGTTCCCCTCGGCAAGTACGACATGACCCGGGTTGATCTCGGCGACATCAAGCCGGACGTGCACCAGAAAAACCAGACGCCGGATGTCGACAATCCGGGCGTATCCGACTTCCCGGCGGCAACGGTTCTGACGTCGATCACTACCAGCTTCAAAGAGCGCGAGCCGGAAGTGGCCGAGATGCTCAGCAAGCTGACGTTCAAGACCGAGACCATGAGCAGCATCCTGGCCTGGATGGACTCCAACAATGCCTCGGGCGAAGAAGCTGCGGTTTACTACCTCAGCAACAACAGCGACGAGTGGTCAACCTGGCTGAACGACTCCGCGCGTGAGCGTCTGGCCAACGTTCTTAACTGATTGACCTGCCCCTCCCGGGGCATCCTTCGGGATGCCCCGGGTCGTTTCCCGAAAACCGTTCTGATTCCAGACGTGCGCAGGAGAGACTGACCGCCCATGGCAACCTACGATTCCCTTTTTTCATCGCTCGGCCTTGAGCAATGGTGCTCGGAAGGCAAAAGCAGCGGCCCCATGTCGATGGCCGACCTGCTGAATAAAACCAAGGGAGAGAGCGCCGAACCGGCCTCTATATGGGAACTCCCGTTTCCGTCCATGGACGCCCTGAACGAATCCTGCTCCGCCTTCCCCCAGTCCCGGGAACTTACCAAGGGCCTGGAACAGGGATTTCTGGCAATAAAGGACAGCCTGAGTCTGGTTCTCGATCCATTAACCCAGCCTCTTAGCTGGTTCCTGGATGGAGCACTTTACGCCATGCTGAACACGCCCTGGTGGATCGTGATTCCACTGTTACTGGCGGTTGTTTACGTGGTCACCAAATCCTGGAAACTGATGCTCTTTGTAGGCGGCAGTATCGTGCTACTGGCCTTCATCGACCATTACGATTACGCCATGCAAACACTGGCGATCATTTTCGTATGTGCCTTCCTCTGTGTCTTGCTGGGGGTACCCATAGGCATCGCCATGGCACGCAGCAATTCCCTGCAACGGATGATCATACCGGTGCTGGACATGCTGCAGACGCTGCCACCTTTTGTGTATCTGATCCCGCTTATCTTCCTGTTCAGTGTTACCGAATCAAAGCTGTACGGCATCGCCATCATCCTCTACGCGATTGTTCCTGTGATCCGGCTGACGAACCTGGGCATCCGGCTGGTAGACAAGGACGTGATTGAGGCCGCAGACGCCTTTGGCATGACGCCCCGACAGAAACTCTACAAGGTGCAGATCCCGTTGGCTCTGCCCAACATCATGGCAGGGGTTAACCAGACCATCATGATGAGTCTTGCCATGGTTGTTATCGCATCCCTGGTTTCCGCGCCCGGGCTTGGCGTTCTGGTCCTGCGGGGCATCCGTAATCTGGAACTGGGTGTTGGCCTGGTATCCGGCCTTGGCATCGTGATCCTGGCGGTTATTCTCGACCGGGTAACCAAGGCGTCCCTGGCACGAATTAACGTCTCCCAGAAGCAGTGAGGAAAGCCCCCATGGCAAAAGACATCAAGATTTCGATCCGGAACCTCTACAAGATCTTCGGCCCGACCCCGGATGTTGCCCTGGAGTATGTTCGCAAGGGCATGGGCAAAGCCGATCTGCTGGAGCAGCAGCGACACGTACTCGGTCTGCGTGATATCAACGTGGACATCCACGATGGCGAGATCACGGTCATCATGGGCCTTTCCGGCTCCGGAAAGTCCACACTCATCCGGCACCTGAACCGACTGATCGACCCCACGGCCGGCGAAATCCGTATCGATGGCGAAGACATCATGAGCTACAGCGAAGAGCAGTTGCGAAAGCTTCGCCGCGAGCGGATGTCGATGGTGTTCCAGAAGTTTGCCCTGCTGCCCCACAAAACCGTGCTCGAGAACGCCGGCATGGCCAAGGACATTCGCGGCTATACGACATCGGACTTTGAGGCCGACGCCCGAAAATGGCTCGCGCGGGTTGGTCTGGAGGGTAACGAATACCAGTATCCACACCAGCTGTCCGGTGGCATGCAACAGCGGGTGGGCATCGCCCGAGCCCTGGTGTCCGACGCCCCGATCATGTTGATGGACGAAGCTTTCTCGGCACTGGATCCGCTGATTCGGTCCGATATGCAGGACCTGTTGCTGGAGCTCCAGGAAGAACTGCAGAAAACCATCGTGTTCATCACCCATGATCTTGATGAGGCCTTGAAACTGGCCGACCACCTGGTCATCCTGAAAGATGGCGAAGTAGTGCAGCAGGGAGATCCCCAGGAAATCCTGCTCAATCCCGGCGATCCCTACATCGTCGACTTCATCAGCGATATCAATCGGGCACGGGTGCTGAGGGTACGATCGGTCATGAGTCCCCCGGATGACGGTGACTCCACGTTCGCCGGTGACATCTCGGAAAAGGACAACCTTGAAACGGTACTGCTGAAATCCGACGGGGATATGTCTCTGAATTTCCGGGTAGTCCGGGACGATCAGCACGTGGGCACCCTGCACATGAAAGACCTCGCCCGAGCGCTGGTGCCGACCGCCGCGTCGGCTGACAGGAACAAAACCGCAGCCTAGGGGCTTTTAGCCATTACAAAACCGCGACCAGGGTCTATGCTTCAGGGAGAGCCGACGTCATCGGCATCCCGGTTTTATCACCATGGCAAAAACCCTGGTTCTTTCCATCGCGCTCTTTCTTGCCGCCTGCTCGCAGCCAGAGGACCCGCCACCGCTGGTTCCTGAAACAGCGGCAAAGGCAACGAAGACCGCTCCCGCTGCGCCGGCTCCCACAGAGCCGCGCCATGCCGTCGTCATTGCCGCTGATCCCTGGTGTCCTCACAATTGTGAAGCCGGCTCCGAGCACGAAGGCTATATGATAGATATTGCCAGGGAGGCGTTCGGACTCGCCGGTATCGATGTCGAGTACGTGAACATGAGCTGGGCACGGGCCCTGCAACAGGCCCGGGACGGGTATATTGATGCGGTTGTAGGAGCCCTTCCGGGGGATGCGCCGGACTTCGTGTTTCCGGACGCCGCTACTGGTTACTCGACGATCGCGCTTTATACCCACCCTGACAACAACTGGCAGTACGCTGGCATCGACTCACTCAGCCAATCCAAGCTGCTGGCGATCAACGGCTACGCTTACTCACCGGAACTGGACAGCTATATCGAGAAGTACCAGGACGATCCGGAGCGGGTCTGGGTGCTGTCCGGGCCGGCACCACTGAGCCGGGCAATCGAACTCCTGCACCAGCAGCGCTCTGACGTATTCCCGGAAGACCGCTATGTGATGCAGTGGCAACTGGAGCAGGAGAACAACACGGAAAGCCTGCGAATGGCCTCGGTGATCCATGAGTCGCCGATCTACGTTGCATTTTCACCGGTCGGCCGTGATTCCGCCCAGCTCGCAGCGCTCCTGTCAGAGGGAGCGAGAGCCCTGCAAAGCAGTGGGCGGGTGGCAGAGATCCTGACGCGCTATGGACTGTCGTGGTCAGACTGAAACGCCCGGATAGACTCACCGCCCGGTGTCGACAGCAGCAGTTGGCCCTGCTGTCCGATCCGCACTGAATTCACCTGGTCCAGCAGGTTCAGAAACCGCTCTTCCTGATTCATCAGCGCGGGCGCACAGGCCATCCGTGTTGATGCCAGTGGGCCTATAGCCATGCCCTCACCCCTGAGTTCATAGGCGCCAGTGTATCGGTTGCAAGACGCCCTGCCCGCGATCCGATTGCCCTCAAGAAACTCGATCGTGATCCGGGACCTATCGATGATGCCTGCGCCCGCAAGATCCTCAACAACCCAGATTGCGCCCCGGAACAGACGCTGGCGATCACCACCACACCCCCTGAACTCATCATCACCTACCTGCAGGCGCACCTGCGCGGGATATTGAGCCCCGGACATGCTGTCGTCACAGAGCTGACGGGCGACTGTCAGGGTAATGGGTAGATCTGCCAGCGTCGCCACAAATGTCCGCCCATGCCGGTTGGCTGTTTTGACTTCAACCGGTACCCGACGGGTTCCCTGTTCCTCGAAAGGTCGTGTTATCAAGAGCTCACCGCCTTCGAGCGTCGCGTGCCAGAAAGGCTCATTCCCCCGCGCCTCAAACGGCATTTCCAGATCGCCTGGCTGCAAACACTCCGGATAGGTTTGCCCCTTCACTGTCAGGGTCGCTTTTTCACCCTTGCTCCAGAACCGCGTCTGGTCGTCGCCGGGGGCTACGTACAATGCGCCCGAGGCACTTACCTCCGGCTTGAGCAGAATACGTCGATCCAGATAGTCGATGCTGATCAGATCGCTGTCGTCCGTGCCGGAGACGGCAATATCGAGTTGCCCGCAAGCATAGCTCGCGGAAACCGGCTGACTGGTTTTGGATAGAGAGGAGCAGGCGGAGATGGCAAGGCTCGCCGCAGTGACGACGGACAACATCAAAACTCGTCGTGAGTGCATGGTCAGTTCCCTTGTTTGAGCGTCTTTTCGGCCTACAGTTTAGAACCCAACGACCGATGAGGCCACCATGGGCATCTGATGGGTCTTCTTATACCGCCCCACCGGCAGTATGCTAGAACGCTGGACCAAGGAGACACCCCATGGCACTGAAACTTTACCAATTTGCCATTTCCCACTACTGCGAAAAAATACGCTGGGCCCTGGACTACAAGGGGCTCAACTACGAAACGGTGAACCTGCTGCCGGGACAACATGTGAAAACCATCCGGAAACTGACGGGTGAAGCCTCCTCTGTGCCGGTGCTGGACCATGACGGCCACGTGGTTCAGGGCTCAGCGGCCATTCTGGATTACCTGGACCAGACGTTTCCCGAGCACCCGCTGACACCGGCAGACCCGGACGTTCGTGAGCAGGCGCTGGCCTGGGAGCGCCGGCTTGACGAGGAAGCGGGGCCGGCTATCCGCTGCTATTCCTACCACCACTTCCTGCAGCGCCCCAAAATTGTGGTGCCCATGCTGGCCGCGGGAACGCCTTTCTATAACCGGATACTGCTCAGCCTTGCTTTCAGCCGGGTTGATGAAGTCATGCGTCAGTGGATGAAGATCAACGAAAAAACCTCTGAAAAGTCCCGCCAGGTCATGGAAGAGTTGCTCACCGAGCTGGCTGCCATCTACGCCGAAAGGCCTTTCCTGGCCGGCGACCAGTTTTCGCGCGCAGACCTGACCGCAGCCGCCCTGTTTGCACCCATGTTCCAGCCCGCACAGTATCCGGTGCCATGGCCGAAAACTGCGCGAATTCCCAAAGACATCAAACATTGGCTGGACCAGTGGCAGCCACAGATCCGGGCTCTGGAAAAAGTGTACGAAGACAACCGTCGGCCAGGCTGAGTACCGGATTGTCGGAATCCGTTAGCCAATCTGGCGTGAACCGACATTCCGGTTTCCGGGTTACGTGCCAGAATAAACGGACTTGATGAGGAAACCGGCAGAAACCCGATGGCTTTGACCGACATGATACTGGCCGTACTGGAAGACAGCGGCCTGCTTTCTCTCTGGGCGATGGCTGCGCCTTGGCTGGCGCTGGATGAACGCCAACTGATCTTTGTGATTGCAACACCGGTTTTTGTGGGCGTTACCCTGTGGGAATACCTGAAGATTCGCCACGATCCGCAGCTGATGGATACCCGTGAGGCGGTCAGAAACTTTGCCCTAGGCGCCGGCTATCAGGTGACCGAACTGCTCTTCGCCGGCCTCATTGCCTTCCCTGTCTATGCCCTGTGCTACCACTACCGGCTGTTTGATCTGGAATTGAACGGATTCACCGTGCTGCTGGCTTTTCTGGGCGTGGACTTCTGTTTCTACTGGATGCACAGGGCCAGTCACAGGGTGCGCTGGTTCTGGGCGGCCCATGTGGTTCACCATTCCTCCGAGCGGATGAACTTCTCCACTGCCATGCGCCAGAATGCCACCAACATTTTCAACGGCATGTGGGTGTTCTACCTGCCCCTGGCCCTGCTGGGACTCAATCCTGTCTGGATCGGCGTAGCCTATGCCCTGTCGCTGGTCTACCAGTTCTTTATTCACACCACACTGGTCGGGAAGCTGCCCGACTGGGTCGAACTGGTGTTCAACACGCCCAGCCATCACCGCGTCCATCATGGCCGAAATCCCGGCTACATCGACCGTAATTACGGCGGCACGCTGATAGTGTGGGATCGCCTGTTCGGCACGTTTGTCGATGAAAATGCCCAGGATCCGCCCGAATACGGCATCACCCGGCCTGTTCGCTCCAGTAACCTGATTGTGCTCTGGACCCACGAATACGTGGACCTGTTCCGCGACATGGCACAGCCCGGCGGATTATTGTCTCGCCTTACCCATCTATGGAAACCGCCGGAGTGGCAACGCCCGGCTGCGGAGAAAAACAACAAGGAACCGGGTCGTGACAACGAACGAACACCCTCTGACGCTGAGCAGTGGTGATGACCACAGTATAGCCGGAACAGTCTTTACCCCGACGGCTCCCACCGGCCTTCTGATCATCAGCCACGGCATGGCCGAGCATGGCGACCGTTACCAGTCCCTCGCTCGCTGGCTCTGCGAACGCGGCATGGCCGTTATCACCTTTCACCACCGGGGCCATGGCCCGAATTCAGGAGTCGAGAACCTGGGGCACTATGCGGACCAGAACGGCTGGGCAAGCGTATTGGCCGACCTGCACCAGGTGGTCCAGCACGCCCGTTCACAGTTTCCCGGGCTGCCGGTCAACCTGCTGGGCCACAGCATGGGCTCGTTCATTGCCCAGGGTTACGCCCAGAGATACGGTGATTCCCTGGATACCCTGATCCTGAGCGCCACCAACCGGATTGATCGGGGCCGGCTATTGGCATCCCGAACCCTGATCGGCCTGATCCGGCTGCTCCGGGGCAAGCGGCACCGCAGCCCGTTGATTGCCCGCATGACCTTTGAGCAGTTCAATCGCCGGTTCCGCCCCAACCGGACCCATGCCGATTGGCTCAGCCGCGATCCGCACCAGGTTGACGCCTACGCTGCCGATCCGCTTTGCGGGTTTCAATGCTCAACCGGGCTCTGGCTGGATTTTATCGGCGGCATGCTGGCCATCAAGCCGCCGACCTGGCGCAAAGACCTGCCTGTGCACCTGTTCTCTGGAACGGCGGACGCGGTTGGTGAAATGGGCCGCGGCGTGCGCCAGCACTTTCAGGCCATTCGAGAGGCGGGCGTTGGCCATGTGACCCTGAGGTTGTTTGAGGGCGGGCGCCATGAGATGCTCAACGAAACCAACCGGGACGAGGTGTGGCAATACTTGCATTCCCTGTGCCTGCATAGGGACAATGCGTCTGCCCAATCAACCGCCGAACAGAAAGCCCTGCTCCATGCCAGAGCCCCATGAACGCCGCACCAGAATCTGCCACCCAATAACCCGGGCTTTCGCCTGCCTGTGCGTGTTGTTCAGTTTTGCTTCCGGAGCCATCGCCGGCGAAGTCAGTATTGGTGTGGCCGCAAACTTCACCGACACCACTCGGGAACTGACTAGGCACTTTGAAGCGGAAACCGGTCACCGGGTGTCCGCCAGCTTTGGCTCAACCGGCAAACTTTACGCCCAGATCAGGAACGGCGCGCCCTTCGACGTATTCATGGCGGCCGACGTGCTCAGGCCAGAGCTGATAGAAGAGGCGCAGGCCGGGGTCAACGGAACCCGCTTTACCTATGCCCGGGGCAAGCTGGTGCTCTGGAGCCCGGCGCCCGATGCGTTTGAGGATGCCCCGCGCTATCTGGAGCAGCAGCCCTTCGCCAGGCTGGCCATCGCCAACCCGAAAACGGCACCCTATGGCCTGGCTGCCCAGCAGGTTCTTGAGCACATCGGCCAATGGCAACCGTTACAACCGAAACTGGTCCGCGGTGATTCCATAGCACAGACGTTCCAGTTTGTTGTCAGTCGCAATGCCCAGGCCGGTTTCGTGGCCGCTTCCCAGGTGAAAGTCTGGGACGAGGATGCCGGCACCCTATGGCAGGTCCCTCAGGCCTATTACCAGCCCATCGACCAGCAGGCCATCCTGCTGAACCGGGGCGCCAGTAATGAAGCAGCCCGCGCCTGGATGGATTTCCTGAAATCCGATACGGCCATCGGCATCATCCGGAGCTATGGTTACGACCAAGGACATGACGCGATCAACTGATGTTTGAAACCTACTGGGATCCAGTCTGGCTGACCCTGAAACTGGCCACGACAACCACTCTGCTGCTGTTGCTGATAGGCACGCCCATCGCTTGGTGGCTCGCCAGAACCCGGCACTGGCTGCGCCAGCCGGTGGCGGCCGTGGTCGCGCTGCCTCTGGTTCTGCCGCCAACGGTCCTTGGCTTTTACCTGCTGCTGATGATGGGGCCGGAAGGCTGGGTTGGCCAGGTCACCCAGTCGCTCGGCATCGGGCTGTTGCCCTTTACCTTCGAGGGTCTGGTGGTGGCTTCCGTGATCTATTCCCTGCCGTTTACGGTGCAACCGCTGCAGAATGCCTTCGAGTCGGTTGGCGACCGTTTCCTCGAGGTCGCTGCCACGCTCCGCGCCGCGCCCTGGGATCGCTTCCTGTTTGTTGCCGTGCCCCTTGCCCGCAACGGGTTCCTCACTGCCGCCGTACTGACCTTCGCCCATACCATTGGCGAGTTCGGCGTGATTCTGATGATCGGGGGCAATATCCCCGGAGAGACCAAGGTCCTGTCGGTGGCCATCTATGACCACGTGGAATCCCTCGAATACACCGAGGCCCACTGGCTTTCTGCCGGCATGGTGGTGTTCTCCTTCGTGGTTCTGGTCATCCTCTACGCACTGAACGGTAAGGCCCGGTCGGGAGCACTGAGATGAGCGAAAAGAAAAGCATCTCTGCCCGCTTCCGTTGCGCATTTCCCGGGTTTGGTCTGGACGTTGACCTGACCTTGCCCGGCACGGGCATCACCGCCCTGTTCGGGCATTCCGGCTGCGGCAAGACCACTGTTTTGCGCTGTATGGCGGGCCTGCACCGCGCAGAGGGAGCCATGACCGTTCTCGATGAACACTGGCAAAGCGCTGATACTTTCCTCCCGGTTCATAAACGCCCCCTCGCCTATGTATTCCAGGAAACCCACCTGTTTCCCCATCTGACCGTGCGCAAGAATCTTGAATTCGGCTACCAGCGTATTCCGGCCACGGACCGGCAGATCGGGTTTGACGAGGCTGTGAACTGGCTGGGACTCGGCGGCCACCTGGACCGTATGCCCGCAGGCCTGTCCGGGGGCGAGCGCCAGCGGGTAGCGATAGCCCGCGCGCTGCTGACCAGTCCCCGGCTGTTACTTATGGACGAACCGATGTCGGCCCTGGACAAAGCCAGCAAACACGACATCCTGCCCTATCTGGAGCGTCTTCGGGACGCCCTGGCCATCCCTATCGTATATGTCTCCCACTCCACCGCAGAGGTGGCCAGGCTCGCTGACCATCTGGTGGTCATGGAGGACGGCAAGGTGTTAGCCAGCGGGCCGACCCGGGAGACACTTGCACGCATGGATAACCCGTTCCGTCTCGAGGACGACGCGGGCGTGCTTGTGGAGGGGACAATAAGAGAACTGGATCAGCGCTGGCACCTGGCGCGCTTTGAGTTCGACGGTGGCTCCCTGTGGCTGCGCCGGGACAACGGCATGAAAATCGGGGATCGGGTCCGGATCCAGTTGCTGTCCCGGGACATCAGCCTGGCTCTGGAAGAGAACCCTGACCAGAGCATCCAGAACCTGGTTCCGGCAACCATTGACCGGATTGAGCCGGACGTTACCCCCGGCGTCAGTATCGTCCGCCTGCTCGCCGGACCCACACCGGTCATGTCCCGACTGACCACCCGGGCTGTTGACCAGCTGGCTCTGGAACCCGGCCGGCAGGTGTGGATGCAGATCAAGTCCGTGGCCCTGGCCGACTGACACCGGCGCCCCTGCCCCAACCAGAAAGGCCGCTGATATCAGCGGCCTTTCTGGTTACATCGATGCTCTGCTGTCCGGAGACTCAGCGGGTGCCGTACACCACCATCGTTTTGCCCTTGACCCGAACCAGGCCCTGATCTTCCAGGGTCTTCAGAACCCGTCCAACCATCTCCCGGGAACAACCCACGATACGGCCGATTTCCTGGCGGGTAATCTTGATCTGCATGCCGTCCGGGTGGGTCATGGCATCCGGTTCCTTGCAGAGATCCAGCAGGGTGCGGGCGACTCGACCGGTCACATCCAGGAACGCGAGATCACCCACCTTGCGCGTGGTCTGGCGGAGGCGGGAAGCCATCTGCTCACCAATGAAATACAGAACCCTGGGATCCTGCTGGGCAATCTCACGGAATTTGGTGTAGCTGATCTCCGCCACTTCGCACTCGGTCTTGGCCTTTACCCAGGCGCTGCGGGAATCCATGCTGTCGAACAGTCCCATTTCACCGAAAAAGTCACCGGCGTTCAGGTAGGCCATGATCATCTCGCGACCGTCATCGTCTTCAATGATAACCGTCACCGAGCCTTTGACGATGTAGAACAGGGAATCGCTCTTGTCCCCGGCATAGATAATCGTGCTCTTGGCTGGGTAACGGCGGCGATGGCACTGCGAAAGGAAATAGTCGAGATGCTTGGTTTTCTGCTCAACCGGCTTGACGATAGTGGCCATAATGCGAGTCGTGCCTCCTCAGATACTGGCGGGTCCCAATGTTTGTTATGCACCCGGCTTTCCTTGCGGGTTCGTTCTTTTTTACTGCAAAACTGCGCAACTTATAACAAGAAGGTCTGTTGCGGGCAACCGGAAAGAGTATACAACATGTATCCGAGATCGGCCTGCCTGGCGAAGCCGGTTGTGCTAGCATCCGGCCACAGGTCATCTTTATCGGGGCCACCACACCAGTTGGTCCCGCGTCATCACAACGGAGAGTCGTCCCATGAAAGCAACCGTAGACTGGACCGGCAACGCCAGTTTCAAAGCCACCAGCGGCAGTGGCCACAGCGTGCAGCTTGATGGCCCGCCAGACCACGGCGGTGAGAACCTGGGCCCGCGCCCCATGGAAATGCTGCTGATGGGGCTCGGAGGCTGTTCGGCGTTCGACGTCATGAGCATCCTGAAGAAAAGCCGCCAGGACGTGACCGCTTGCCACGCCGAGCTCGAAGCAGAGCGGGCCGACGCGGTTCCGGCGGTGTTTACACGCATTCACCTGCACTTCGTAGTAACCGGAAACAGCCTGAAAGACAATCTGGTCAAGCGGGCCGTAGGCCTGTCGGCAGAAAAGTACTGCTCCGCATCTATCATGCTTGAGAAGGCCGGCGTCGAGATCAGTCACAGCTACGAGGTTCACCAGGCGTCATAACACGTGTGAGAAATCTCGCCAGGGCCGCTCATGGACCGATTCCCCGGGCCGGATGCAGGGGAAATCACGAATGCTAAAATGTCATTGCGAATACTATTCAACGTCACTTGCGGTGTGCATAATACGCACCCTCTCCGCCGGTCTGCGCAAAAGGTGAACAACCCGGTCAGTAGTCGGTGGCGGCCTCGGCAGAGCTCAGCAATGCAGCTCTGCAGTCATTCATCTCCACGATCCGGAGGGGCTGAGCATGGAATCAAAACTCCAGCTGCATGGTTTCAACAACCTGACCAAATCCCTGAGCTTTAACATCTACGACATCTGTTATGCGCAGACCGAAGAACAACGCAAGGCCTATATCGACTACATCGACGAGATGTACAACGCCGAGCGCCTGACCCAGATTCTGACCGACGTCGTCAAGATTATCGGCGCCAACGTTCTTAACATCGCGCGTCAGGACTACGAGCCCCATGGCGCATCTGTCACCATGCTGATCGCCGAGCACGAGCTCACCAATGGCGAAGAGCCCGACAACGAAGAGTCTCCCGGACCGCTGCCGGATACCATCGTGGCCCACCTGGACAAGAGTCACGTCACGGTGCACACCTACCCGGAAAGCCATCCCCACGATGGCGTGAGCACCTTCCGCGCTGACATCGACGTATCCACCTGTGGCCTGATCTCTCCGCTGAAAGTGCTGAACTACCTGATCCACAGCTTTGATTCTGATGTCGTTACCGTGGACTACCGGGTTCGCGGCTTTACCCGTGATGTGGACGGCACCAAGCACTACATTGATCACGATATCAATTCGATCCAGAACTACCTGACCGAAGATACCCAGAACGCGTATCAGATGATCGATGTGAACGTGTACCAGGAGAACCTGTTCCACACCAAGATGATGCTGAAGAACTTCAACCTCGATAACTATGTGTTCGGGGTGAACGCCGGTGATCTTGATCCCGCCGAAGCGCAGTCCATCGAGGACCGTCTGCGTCGGGAAATGCTGGAAATCTTCTATTCCCGCAACGTCGAATGATCGCCTCCTGTGGCGCCCCGCCCGGGGCGTCACGGGTCCTTCAGTTTTTTTGATGTCACCCCCCAGATTTCTGCGTTTTATTCTCTCCTCCCATCCCGTTTAAATAGAGCCAAGAGCTAACGAGAGGAGGACATCATGACCCTGCGCTCCCTGAAACAGATCATACCCGCCCTGGAAACGTCCGACGGTGCCGGCGTGCGCATCAAGCGTTCCATTGGCCAGCAACAGAACATTCGCCTTGACCCGTTCCTGATGCTGGACGAGTTTGGTTCCGCCGAGGCCGCCGACTATATCGCAGGCTTCCCCTCGCACCCCCATCGGGGGTTCGAAACCGTGACCTATATGATCGAGGGGCACATGCTGCATGAAGATCATCTCGGAAACCGGGGCGACCTGCGCAATGGTGGTGTGCAATGGATGACCGCCGGTCGCGGCATCATCCATTCGGAGATGCCCCAGCAGGAAGAAGGCGTGATGCGCGGTTTTCAGCTCTGGCTGAACCTGCCAGCGGCGGAAAAAATGACGAAGGCCGGCTACCGGGACATCCAGCCGGAAGAGATTCCGGAGCTTGCCTTCGACGGTGGCAAACTGAAGCTCATTGCCGGCTCATTACAGATCGATGGCCAGGCCCATGCAGGGGCGATGCCCGATCGCACCACCCAGCCGATCTACGCGGATATTCACCTGGCATCCGATGGGAGCCTGAGACTGCTCCTTCCGGAAGGCCACAACGCCATGCTCTATCTTTACGAGGGTAGCGCGAGCCTGGGGGAAAGCTCGCTGCAGCGAAGCGCCGCCAACGTTCTTTCCGACGACGGCGACCAGATCGAACTCCATGCCGGGCAAGCCGGAGCGCGACTCCTGCTGATTGCCGGCAAACCGATCGGCGAGCCGGTGGTCCAGTATGGTCCGTTTGTGATGAATACCCGAGAAGAGATCGAACAGACGCTCCGGGATTACCGGGATGGACGCCTGACGGCCTGACGGCCTCAGGCAAACGGCTTTCTTGCCATCAGCCGCTGCACCATCGGCCGTACGATCAGGTCCATGGCCAGCGGCATTTTTGTGCCCGGAACCACCAGGGTGTCGTGTCGCGACAGGCTGCTGCCTGCAATCACCTGCAGCAGATACGGAAAGTCCACCTCTGACTGGTCCCGGAACCGGATCACCAGCATGCTTTCGTCCTCAGTGGGAACTTCCCGGACGACAAAGGGGTTGGAAGTATCGACCAGGGGAATGCGCTGGAAATTGATGTGGGTGTGCGAGAATTGGGGCACGATGTCGTGCACGTAGTCATCCATGCGGTTGATGATGGTTTCCACCACCGCCTCCTGGCTGTAGCCCCGCTTGTGTGTGTCCCGGTGGATCTTCTGGATCCATTCAAGATTCACAATCGGAACCACACCGATCAGCAGGTCCACATACTGGGCAATATTGCAGGTTTCGCTGACCACACCCCCATGAAGCCCCTCGTAGAACAGCAGATCGGTATCGGCGGGCAAAGGCCCCCAGGGCGTGAAGGTGCCGGGCTTGTGCCCGGCTTCAACCAGCCTGCGATCCTCATCGTGAACGTATTGACGATACCGACCGTTGCCGGTGTGGCCGTAGTCGTAGAACAGTGCTTCCAGCTTGTCGATGTGATTGGCGGCCAGCGCAAAGTGGTTGCGCTCACCGAACTGGCCCTTGGCCGCAAGCCTGGCCATCTGTTCACGGTTGTAGCGATGGAAACTGTCACCGCTGACCATTGCGGCGTTCAGCCCCTCACTGGCAAACATCCGGCTGAAAATCTGGCCGGTGGTCGTGGTGCCCGCTCCGGACGAACCGGTAACCGCGATGATGGGATGACGTTTTGACATAGAGGCAGGTTGCCGGAATCAGGTTAGGCTGTCGAGCAGACGGGGTTTTTCGACCACGAAGCCCTGAGCGTAGTCCACACCCAGCTGTCGGAGCATGTCCAGAACGTCCCGGGATTCAACCTGGGAGGCAATCACTTCCCGGTTCATGTAGTGGGCCATATCCACCATTGAGCGCACCATTGCCCGGTCAGTCTCGCTGGTCGACAGCTGGCCGGTAAAGGCGCTGTCGATCTTGATCAGGTCTACCGGTAACGAACGCATGAACTCGAACGAACTGGGGCCACTGCCAAAGTTGCCGAGACAGAACCGGCAGCCAAGCTCTTTCATCTCAATGATGAAGTCTGCCACTGACTGGACGTCGTTGATCGCCGAGGCCTCGGTAATCTCGAACCACAGCCGCTCGATAGGCGCGTCTTTCTCACTCAGCTTTTCGTAGATGAACTCCAGCAGCGACTGGTCATTCATGGAATAGCCGGACAGGTTGATGCAGACGCCGCCGAAATGCCTCGGGTCCGGCGCCTGCTCCCTGAGCCAGTCCAGCATGTGGCCAACAACCCAGCGATCCACGGCCTGCATTCGGTCATAACGCTCGGCCATGCGCACGAAGTCCCGACCGGTAATGAGGTTGCCTTCGTCATCGTACATGCTGATCAGCACCTCATACTGCGCAGCCATGGAGGACTTGGCATGCAGAGGGATAATCTTCTGGCAGCGCAGCAGCATGCGCTCCTCGTTCAGGTCGCTGAGGCTGGCAACCTTGGCGGCAATCTGCTCCTGACGGGCCTGATCATCGGCGTCCAGGGCATACTCCGAAACCTTCCCGTGGCCCTGCTGGCGAGACGCGGCAAGCGCCTGCTCCGACGCCCGTAACCAGCGTTCAGCACTGACCAGGGCCGGCAACGTGGGGACCACACCGGCGCTGGCTGAGAGCCGGTAGTCGCGACCACCAAAACTGAACTCGGCGGCCTCCACTGCCCGGATGAGATCTCTTGCCGCGTCGCTGGCACTCTCGGACGGCACCAGCATGGCAAACTCATTGCCCGCAAGTCTGGCCACGGGCATACCGTCACCGACGTGGCTGCGCAGGATATCGGCAACCCGCTTCAGGGTCTCATCACCGGCCTGGTAGCCGGCGGTGTCGTTCAGCAGGCGGAACCTGCGGAGATCCAGGCGCACGAGGGAGCGCTCATCCTCCCGACGGGCCAACTGCTGATCGAGCATGCGCTCGAATTCGCGACGCCCGAGAAGGCCGGTCAATTCATCATGGGTGGAGGCCCAGGACAACTGGTCATAGACCTTGCGGACCATGCGATCGATACTCTCGTCCACCAGCGGGCGTTCATACTGGCTATCAGGCACGATGATGCCTTTTCGCATCTGCCGGGCCAGGGACTCCAGCTCCAATTCCACCACTCGCATGCCCTGGTGATTCACAAAGACAAAGCGGCTGAAACCGCGGGCCACCCAGACCAGACGAATGTACTGGGGTTCGTCCGGTTTTTCCTGGTCGCGAAGCCAGTCGCCGGTTCGCAATTTCTGCGCCCGGTTGATCCAGCGCTGAAGACTTCGTTGCTCCCGGTCGGACAGTTTTCTGGCATCCGGTTGCTCCGGTTTTGCCACTGGCACTTCAACCAGTTCGGGGCTTTTTTGCGGACTGCGAACCAGGAACTGCTTGAGCTCGTCCCGGATTTGCGAAGAAGGCATGTGGTTGCTGGAAATAGAGGCCAGACCATCCTGGATTACCCGCAGCAGCTCGGGCAGATTAATGGAGCTGTTCGGATCATCAGCGAAGGATAGGAGCGAATCGATAACGGCCAGGTAATCATGCCACAGCTGGCTGTCAGGCCCCTGCCGGATCCAGGTCAGCGAAAGCAGATCCCGCCAGCCACCATCCAACAGGCTGATTACCGCCTTTGGCACCTTGCGCCCACCCAGTTTGTTGTCCAGAACATCGGCCACAGCCTTTTTTGACTCGGCTACCTTCTGGGCCCCCTCTGCGGCCGCTGTCACTCGCTCGACATTCCGGCGATAGACAAGATTCTGGCGATCAATCAGGGTGTCCAGTTCCTGGACCGTTTGCTCGAATACCCCGGTGTCCTGCTCGAAGTCCGTTGTAATGCGCTCTACCAGCTCATCCACGCGACGCTGAACCACCGGATTGATGCGCCCGCCCTTTACCCCTAGCTGGGCCAGACGGTTCATCACCCCGCGTACCGGGCTATCCTGATCGTCAAAGAACGCAGGGTCCCTCATGACAACTTTGAGAACGGGCACTTCCAGCTGCCGCATGCGCTGCTGGGCATACTCGCTGAGCTTCGGGCTTTCCACCACCGATTTGAAAAACCGGTCGACCACATCGACCGTTTCCTGCTGTTCTTCATCCAGCCGGTTATCACCGCTTGCCTTTACTTTCTCTACCACCCGCTCCTTCAGGGGAGCCAGCTCCTCGCCAGTATCCACGGGCTGAGATTGCAGCTGCTGGAGTTCTCGCTGGAATTCTCCGGACGACAGAGGCCTGGCATTGGGCTGGAACGGCAAAGGCTCCGGATCGCCCCGGGCCACACGGCTCGCGCTCAGGGTATTCAGCAGGTTACGCACCGTGGCGAACGCAGTCTGGGCCGCCTGGGCATAACCCCGAAACTCGCCCCCCAGCATGCCGGCTCTGCGACGAGACTGGGGCTGTCCGGCGTCTTCGGCACCCGCCTTCGGCTTTGACTCTGCAGCAGCACTCTCCGCGGCAACCGGCTCGGGCTCCGCGGGCTCTTGTTGTGTCTCCGGCTTTGCCCCGGCCTGCTCGCTCAGATACTTGCTGAGATCCAGGTCCGGCAGAACACCGTGACGAATCAGAATATCGTTGAGTTCTTTGTAAAGAGGTCCCAGCTGTTGCAACACGGTCTGCTCAAAGACCCGCAGACAGACTTTCTCCACCTCCCGGGTCGCCTTGAGCTGGCTGAGGCCATTATGGAAGGCTTCGCAGACCAGGGAGGGCCCGAGGGGATTGTGGTGTCCCGTGGCGTTCGCGATGCCAAGTTTGTCCAGGCGAAGCTTGAGCTGCAGCAGATCGCCCCGATACTGGGTATCCGCCTTAGTTACCATCACCCGGATCGTCAACCAGTCCTCGAATTCGCCCTTGTCGACCACGGACAGCTCGGACCCCGGAAACCCCTTGGGGGCGGGCTTAAGTGGTGATTCCAGGCTGCGAGCCATCTGATGCCAGATGACCCGTTGCCGGGCCTGAATCTGGCCCGAAGCATCCATGTATTCATTGGCCTGCTGATCATTTACCGCTCTCTGGGCCGCCAGTTTGAGACCCTCCACCATTTGCACGAAACAGGCGTCCATCAACGGCTCGATAAACTGGGTCACCGCCTTGGCGGACTGGTGCAGGACAAACTGTACGCGGTCACTGGGCGCGCGGAGCGAGGAGCGATCCTGACTTCGGGAGCCCCCGCATTGCTGCAGCATGGCATCCACGGCTACCGGGTTGGGCCTGCTGAAATTGACCCCCATGGCGCCATCGATGCGACGGACAATACTGACATGAAGCTCGTGGCGGCGCGCACCATCCAGACCCCGAAAACGTATCACCAGTTCTGGGGGTATGCCGGAAGCAAACGCCCGATCCAGCTTCTTCGAGGTTTCACCCGAATAGCGGACGAACAGACCCTCCGCACAGAAATCGGCGATCTGACACGGCCAGGCTTCACCGGTTCCCAGATCAATCTGGGCGGCAAGCTTGATTGGTTGGCGGGGGCTGCTACGACGTTCTCTCGGATCCATGAACTACCTGATATCTCGCAAAGCCGGAACGATCACCGAACACAGCGCCCGGTACCGGCTCACGTCCCTGAAACGATGGCGGATGCCACCGGCTGCTACTATAGAGACCATGATTGTACTATAGCGGCCTGGCCCCCACAGGCAAACCAATCCACTATAACATCCTGACCCATGAAACAGCTTAGTCAGATCTATCTACTTTTGCTACTGGTAACAATGCTTAACGGCTGTTCGACCATTGGCTACTATTCGCAGGCTGTCAGTGGCCATCTCTCCCTGATGATGTCGGCGGAACCGGTCGACGACATTCTCTCCGACACCTCAACGCCGGTGGACCTTCGGGGAAAACTCACGGTAGCGCAACAGGCCCGGGAATTCGCCGGTCAACGACTGGCCCTGCCGGTGGGAGAAGCCTTCAGCGACTACGTGGATCTCGACAGACCCTGGGTAGTGGTGAACCTGGTGGCTGTGCCGGAGTTCTCCCTGGAACCGCACCGCTGGTGCTATCCGGTGCTCGGCTGTCAGGCCTACCGGGGATACTACAGCCTGGCGGATGCGCGTGCCGAGGAGTCGCAGTTTCGCAACAAGGGCTTCGACACGTTTATCGGCGGCGTGACGGCCTATTCCACCCTCGGCTGGTTCGATGACCCCCTGCACACCGGCTTTACCCGACTGGCGGAGGATCGCATGGTCGCCCTGATGTTCCATGAGCTGGCACACCGGGTGGTCTACATCGCCGATGACACGGCATTTAACGAAAGCTTTGCCACCGCGGTGGAGCTGGAAGGGCTCAGGCTCTGGCTATCGGACCAGGGCAAACCCGGCCAGTTCGAGGAGGCACTGGACCGCCTGGCTCGCCGAAACCAGACGCTCTCCCTGGTCGAAGACTTCAGTGCCCGGCTGGACGTTCTTTATGCTCAGCAGGACGTCTTGCCAGACCAGCAACTGCGGAATCGCAAGGCGGCCATTTACCAAGAGCTGGCTCTTGCCTATCAGGAACTTTCCGCAGAGTGGTCCGAACCGGGCCCGTTCGGACCGGTACCAGTCAGCCTGAACAATGCCAACCTGGCGCTGTTTCGTCAGTACAACCAGCACGTACCGGCGTTCCGTCAGATGCTTCGGAATGCAGGCTACGACTTTGCGGACTTTTACAAGGCCGTCAAGACGCTGTCAGAGCAACCGGAACCCCAGAGGACTGAACATCTGGCCGCCCTGTCAGAGCGGTTTGAAGAACACCTTTGAGTTCCGCTGGGTGTTATAGGCAGCCAGCTTCGGCCCGGGCAGGGCCTGCACTGTCGAAGGCTGGAAGCCCCGCTCCCGGAACCAGTGCTCCGTCTGGGTGGTGAGCACGAACAGCTTCTGGATACCCTGCCCCCTGGCCAGCTTCTCCACCATTGCCAGAATCTCATCGCCCCGCCCGGCCCGGCGATAGGTCGGGTCTACCGCGAAGCAGGACAACTCGCCGGCACCCTCTTCAGGGTAGCTGTACAGAGCGGCACAGCCCACGATAGTGCCGTCGCGCTCCGCCACAACAAAGCGGTCAATCTCGGTTTCCAGCATCTCCCGGGAGCGGCGAACCAGAATGCCCTGCTCTTCCAGCGGCTGGATCAGCTCCAGAATCCCGCCGATGTCCTCGACCCGGGCCTGGCGGAACTGCTCGTAGTGATCACCACTGACCAACGTGCCGGCGCCATCCCGCGTGAAGAGCTCCTTCAGCAGGGCGCCGTCATCCACATAGCTGATGATGTGGGCGCGACGCACACCCTTCACACAGGCATCACAGGCAGCTCGCAGCAAGTCGGCATCGTGACCGGTCACCGCACCGGCCGCCAGACGATCGGACGCCTGGCGCGCCGACAGCTCCCGGATCAAAGTACCGTCCTCTTCCTGTAACCCGGGATCATCAATAAACACCATCAGCTTCTCGGCCTGCAGTGCCGCTGCCACCTGGCTGCCAACATCCTCGTAGGAGAGGTTGAAGGCATCCCCGGTGGGCGAATAGCCCATGGGCGGCAACAGGACAATGTGACCAAGCTCCAGCAGTTTCTCGATCCCGGCCACATCCACCCGGCGCACCTTGCCGGTATGGCCAAAATCAATACCGTCGAGCACACCCACGGGCTTGGCAGCCACATAGTTGCCGCCACTTACCCTGATACGGGCATTATGCATCGGCGAATTCACCAAACCCATGGAAAGGTGGCTCTCCAGGTAGGCACGCAGGCCACCGACGGCCTCCATCACCATGCTGAGGTGCTCTTGCGGCGTAATCCGCAAACCTTTTGAAAACGACGATTCGATTCCTGCAGCATCCAGCCGCGTCTGGATTTGCGGGCGGGCTCCAAAGGCAACGACCAGCCGCACACCAAGACTGCTCAGCAGCGCGATGTCATGGATGATGTTGATGAAATTCCCGTGTTCAATCGCATCCCCCGGAATGGTCAATACCACCGTCCGCCCGCGATGGGCGTTGATGTAAGGGGATGAATGGCGGAATCCATGCAGCCAGTCGTTTGATTTCAAACCTTTCTCCTGGTCTCTCGTTATCTTCTAAAGGCAGGTACTTTATCTTGAGGAGTTTGCCGAGTCCTGTCGAGGAGGGTGTGCCAAAACACGCCCGTAAATACGTCCCTGTAGGGCTCGGTCGCGCCATCCCTGGCGCTCCACGGTTTTGGCACAGCCTGCCCGCGAGGACTCTCCGCAGGCGTCGGAAGTGCCTGCGCCACACTGAGAGACAGAACTGTCGGATCAGCCCTCGCACTAGTTTAACGGTTGGATCAAGCTGGGACAGCTCTATAAATTCATCGGGCTGGTCCCCCTGATCGATGGATCCGGGACCCATAACAAGAGTCTCCACGC